>JACCUO010000156.1 GCA_013811765.1 Thermoleophilaceae bacterium
GATCTTTCTCTACATCGGGGTCTTCTTCGCGGGCATCGCCGCATTCTTCGCCGTGCTCATCACCGGCAAGTTCCCGCCGGGAATCCTCACCTTCGTCGAGGGGACGGTGCGCTGGACCTACCGGACCGCCGCTTACGCGATGCTCATGACGGATACCTACCCGCCCTTCTCCCTCGACGAGGAGCCGAACCACCCGGTCCGTCTGATGATCGCGCAGCCCGACAAGATCGCCCGTTGGCGGCCGCTCGTGCACTGGCTCCTCGTGATCCCGTACTACGTGATCGCATACATCCTGCAGCTCATCTGGGTGTACCTCGTCGTGATCATCTCCTTCTTCGCCATCGTGATCACGGGGAAATACCCGCAGGTGCTGTTCGACTTCTCGCTGGTCCAGCACCGCTGGAACATTCGCGCCGGCGCATACTTCTTCTTCGTGACGGAGAAGTACCCGCCGTTCGTGTACGCCTGAGGGTCAGCCGGTGTTGACCCACACCGTCTTGTCCTCGAGGTAGGCGTCGAGGCCGGCCGCGCCGTGCTCGCGGCCGATGCCGGAGGCCTTGAAGCCACCGAACGGGGCCGCAGCATCGCTCATGCCCCAGGCGTTCACGTAGACCGAGCCCGCGCGCAGCATCCCGGCCAGCCGGTGTGCGGCGCCGACGTCGCGGGTCCAGACGCCGGCGGCGAGCCCGTACTCCGTGTCGTTTGCCCGCCGCGCCACCTCCTCGAGGTCCCCGTAGGGGAGGGCGACGAGGACCGGTCCGAAGATCTCCTCGCGGGCGATCGTCAACTCGTCGGAGGTGGCGGTGAAGAGGGTGGGCTCGATGAAGTAGCCGCCGTCCCCCCCGCCGTCCACGCCGCCGCCGGCAACCAGCTCCGCGCCCTCGGACTTCCCGCTCTCGATGTAGCCGCGCACGCGCTCCCGCTGCTCGGCGGAAACCACCGGACCCAGCTGGGTGCCCTGCGCCAGGCCGCGACCGACTCGCGCCGCTCCCGCGGCCTGGGCCAGTGCCGAGACCACCTCGTCGAACTGGTCTCGGTGGACGTAGAGCCGCGAGCCGGCGCTGCAGACCTGGCCCGTGTTGTAGTAGATCGCCTGGAAGCTGCCGCCGATCGCGGCGTCAAGGTCGGCGTCGGGGAGCACGATGTTCGGAGACTTGCCGCCGAGCTCGAGGGTTACGCGCTTGAGCGCTCGCCCCGCCTTGCCCCCGATCTCCCGCCCCACGGCCGTCGAGCCGGTGAATGCGATCTTGTCCACGCCGGGGTGCTCCACCAGAAGCGCGCCCGTGTCGCCTTCTCCGGTGACCACGTTCAGGGTGCCGTCGGGGAATCCCGCCTCCACCGCCAGGTCGCCAAGGCGCAAGGCCGTGAGGGGGGTCTGCTCCGCCGGCTTCAACACCACCGTGCAGCCCGCGGCGAGCGCCGGCGCAACCTTCCAGGCCGCCATCAGGAGCGGGAAGTTCCACGGCACGATCTGCGCGCATACGCCGACCGGCTCGCGGCGCGTGTAGACGTGCATGCCCGGTGTGGCGACCGGGATCGTCTGGCCGGTGATCTTGGTCGGCCAGCCGGCGAAGTAGCGCAGGTGCTCGACCGTCAGCCTCACGTCGATGACTCTGGCGAGGCCCACCGGCTTCCCGTTGTCAAGCGCCTCGAGCTCCGCAAGCTCGTCGGCGTGCTCCTCCACCAAGTCCGCCAGCCTGTGGATACGGGCGGCCCGCGCAGGGGCGGTCATCGCGCCCCACTCGCCCTCGAGCGCGAACCGGGCCGCGCCAACCGCCCGGTCCACGTCCTCGGCGCCGCCGTGTGCCACCTCGGCGATCGGCAGGCCGCTCGAGGGGTCGAGCGTCGTGAACGTGCGGCCGGCGGCCGGCCCCCGCCGTTCACCCGCGATCAGGTGATCGTGTGGGCCGACGGCGTAAGCGCGAGCGGTGTCCGAGAGCTCCGCGGGAAGGGCGGAGGGTTTCACGGCGCCGTTCGTTCCTGGGGTCCTCCCTTGCAGAGCAGCTGAACCATGCCCAGGTTGTCGAGCTGGATTCCCACCCGATCACCGGGCGAAACCTCGACCGGGGGAGTCAGCGCTCCCGCGAGGATATTGTCGCCGGGCACGAGCGCCTCGCCGGCGACCGCCAGCGTCTCGGCCACCAACGCGATGATCGCCGCCGAGTCGAAGCTCTCGACCGTCTCGCGCTCCCGGTCCTCGCCGTTCACGAGCACGGCCGCGCTCCTCGGAGGGGGATAGCCGGCGCGGAAGTCGCCGAGCAGGAACCCGCGGTGAAAGATGTTTCCCTCCACGATCTGCTCGATTTCGCTGAAGGGCGCGTCCACGTCCACCACCTCGATTGCGGCGGCGAGCGCGACAGCCTGGAGTTTCTCGCCCACCTCGATCGCGACCTCGGGTTCGACCATCAGGCGCGTGCCGCCGTCGAGGGGGAGGTGCGCTCCGTAAGGGAGGAGCGTGGTGGAGGTCAGATAGCCGACTACCGGCGCGGAGATCCCGGCCTGCTGCTGGGCCGACGGCGAGTTGAAACCGACCTTCCAGCCGATCCGCTCGGCCCCGCCCTCAAGCTCGGCCCGCCACCGCTCGAGCTGGGACTCCGTGGGACCGATGACCCGTGGATCCATGTCAGTGTCCCGTCACGATCTTCAACGCTCCCCCAGCCTAGCCGTCCGTTCGTCGAGCGCTCGCTGCCGGACAATCTCAAGCCGACGAGGTGCGTGCAAGCTGGCGATCGGTGCTCACGCGCCTCACGTCCCACGCGAGACCCGTGGCCTCGAGACCGCGAATCACCATGGCCGAGATGTCGAGCTCCCAGCGGCGGAGCCCGTGCTGCGCAGAGGTCGGGAACGCATGGTGGTTGTTGTGCCATGACTCGCCGAAGGAGAGCGGCGCGAGCCACAGCAGATTGCGCGACTCGTCATCTGTCGGAAAGCGCCTTCTTCCGAAGAAGTGGCACAGCGAGTTGATGCTGTAGGTCACGTGGTGAAGCACGAGGATCCGAACCGCACCGCCCCACAGCAGGCCCGTGAGGCCGGCGCGGAGATCGCCCCCGATGGCGGCCCCGAGGCCAAAGGGCACCGCCAGGCCGAGCGCGACCCAGAGCACGAAGGTCCGGTCCACGAACCGGATCACGGGATCCTCGATCAGGTCCGGAGCGAAGCGGGCTTTCGCGCCGCGCTGGGTGTGGACGAAGAGCCATCCCACATGCGCGTGGAAGAGGCCGCGCAACGCGCCGCGCCAACCGACCCCGTGATCCACGTGCGGGCTGTGTGGATCCCCCTCGCGGTCGGCGAAGGCGTGGTGCTTGCGGTGATCGGCCACCCAGGAGATCACCGGTCCTTCGATCGCGGCGGAGCCCAGCGCAGCGAGCGTGCCGCGGACCCACGGCTTCGTCTGGAAGGAGCGGTGGGTGAGCAGGCGGTGAAAGCCGACCGTGATGCCAAGGCCCGTGGCCACGTAGAGGAT
>JACCUO010000074.1 GCA_013811765.1 Thermoleophilaceae bacterium
GCTGTACCGCGACTACATCCTCGACCACTACAAGAACCCGCGCAACTTCGGGACGCTCGAGCCCCACGACCTCGAGCACCACGACGTGAACCCGCTCTGCGGCGATGAGCTCGGGGTGCACCTGGTCGTGGACGAGGACGGGACGATCACGGGCCTTCGCTTCCACGGACAGGGCTGCGCGATCTCCCAGGCCTCCGCCTCGATCGCCAGCGAGGAGCTGATCGGGATGAAGGCCGACGCGGCAGGGGCACTGGGCGCCGACTGGATCATCGAACTGCTCGGGATCGACATCTCCCCCACGCGCCGCAAGTGCGCGCTGCTGAGCCTGAAGGTGATGCGCGGCGCGACCACGGGCGACCCCTCCTGGCCCGAGTAGCAGGGCCGGGCGCGGGCCTCGGGCGATGAGCGGGCTCCTGTTCGCCGCGACCCTCGGCGTGGGCTGACCGTGAAGCTCGCGACCTGGAACGTGAACTCGCTCAAGGTTCGCCTCCCGCGCGTGCTCGAGTTTCTCGACCGGCACCGTCCCGACGTTCTCTGTCTCCAGGAGACCAAGTGCGCCGGGACAGACTTCCCCCACGCCGCGTTCGAGGAGGCGGGCTACGCCGCCGTCGAGCACTCGGCCGGCCGCTGGGCGGGAGTGGCCATCGCGGCTCCGGTGCACACCCCGCTCGGGGAGGTCCACCGCGGGCTCCCCGGCGAGGCGGTGACCGCCGAGGCCCGCTACGTGGAGGCATCGGTAGGCGGGCTGCGGGTGGCGAGTGCCTACGTGCCAAACGGCCGCGCCGTGGGCTCCCCCGCCTTCGTGGAGAAGCTGCGCTTTCTCGATGCGCTCGCAGAGCGCGCGCCCGTACTCGACGCGCTGCTGGGGGACCTGAACGTGACGCGAGCCGACCTCGACGTGTACGACCCCATCGCCTTCCTCGGCTCCACCCACGTGACCCCGGACGAGCGCGGACGGCTCGAGGCGATCCTCGACGCCGGCCTCACCGACGCCTTCCGCGCACTTCAGCCCGAAGAGGTCGGCTTCACCTGGTGGGACTACCGCCAGGGCCATTTTCACCGCGGGATGGGGCTTCGAATCGACTACGTGATGCTGGGCTCAGAGCACCCCGGGCGGCTCACCTCCTGCGCGATCGACAGGGACTTCCGCAAGGGGCCCAAGCCCTCGGATCATGCGCCGCTGCTGGCCGAGCTCGGCGACCCCGGGTAAGCGATACTGCTGGTGTGAGTGGCGAGCGCAATGTGCTGGGTTCAGAGCTAGAGCCCTGCGGGACCGACCCGATCACCGGCTTCTACCGGGACGGGTGCTGCAGCACGGGTCCCGAGGACCGCGGGAGCCACACGATCTGCGCGGTGGTCACCGAGGAGTTCCTGGAGCATCAGCGCACCATCGGGAACGACCTCAGCACGCCCGTGCCCCAGTTCCGCTTCCCGGGCCTCGTGCCCGGCGACCGTTGGTGCGTGACGGCGGCGAACTGGCTGCGAGCCCACGAGGACGGGGCGGCCGCCTACGTCGTGCTCGCGTCGACCCACCAAAGAGCCCTCCAGATCGTTCCCCTGACCGCGCTGAAGCAACACGCCGTCGACGTGCCGGCGGACCCCAGCCTCCTCGAGGACTGAAGCGACCGGCGTCGGCGCTGCGCGCGGGCCTCAGGCCTCGCGCATCAGCTGTCCGCCGCCGCCTTGCGACGGATGGCGAACAGCGGGGCGCCGCATTCTGAGCAGTGGCCCTGCCAGCCGGGGCGCCCATTGGACAAGGTCACCTCGCGCGGGTCGGCGATCGTGACCTTCTGACCGCACACGCACCAGCCCTGAGGGCCCGGGTCCGCGACATCGGCGGCCTCCGGCTCAGCGGGGGGCACGTGGACCATCCAAGCGCTGTATGTCAACCATTCGATGGTTCACGTCGCTCACACCGACAAGCGTATTCGTCGACACCCCGCTAACGCCCCTTCAGCGGCTTGACATGCACCTGGCCGCGCCCTGGCGCACGGTCAGGTCGCCCTTGGAGACCTTGAACGCGATCGTGTC
>JACCUO010000193.1 GCA_013811765.1 Thermoleophilaceae bacterium
TGAAGGGACCGCCCTTCGCCACCGCCGCCTCGCCCGAGGCCGCCCTGGCCGCGGCCGGCAACGTCGGCTACCCGTTGCTCGTACGCCCCTCCTACGTCCTGGGCGGCCGGGCGATGGAGATCTGCTATTCGGACGAGGGCCTGGCCGACTACCTCCGCCGCCACCGCCCCGAGCCCTCAGCCCACCCCGCCGAGCCCTCAGCCCACACGCCCCAGCCCTCCGGCCACACGCCAAACGCCGGAGCGGCTGGAACCGGGGGGGTGGAACCCCCCCGTGAGGCTCTCCCGGTGGAACCCCCCCGTGAGATATTCCTGGATCGCTTCCTGGAGAATGCGATCGAGATCGACGTGGACGCACTGTGCGACGGAGAGTCGGTGCGCGTCGGGGCGATCATGCAGCACGTCGAGGAGGCCGGTGTGCACTCCGGCGACTCGGCGTGTGTGATCCCGGCAATGTCGCTCGGACCCGAGATGCTGGGGCAGGTCGAGAGCGCCACCGCGAAGATCGCCCTGGGACTTGGGGTGATCGGCCTGATCAATATCCAGTTCGCAGTCTTCGGGGACGACGAGCTTTTCGTGATCGAGGCCAACCCGCGTGCCTCGCGCACCGTGCCCTTCGTATCCAAGGCGATCGGCGTACCTCTCGCCAAGGTGGCCTGCAGGCTGATGCTGGGCGAGCGGCTCGAGGAGATGACCGACCTAAGGCTCCCGGCTACTCCCGGCCACGTCTCCGTCAAGGAGGCCGTGCTCCCCTTCGGCCGCTTCCCCCGCGCTGATGCTCTGCTCGGCCCGGAGATGAAGTCGACGGGCGAGGTGATGGGGGTGGCGGCCGACTACCCGACCGCGTTTGGCAAGGCCCAGGCGGCGGCCGGGGCCGGGCTGCCCGCGGGCGGCACTGTCTTCATCAGCGTGACTGATGGCGATAAGTCCACCGCCACGCAGCTGGCTGCGTCGCTACACGATCTGGGGTTCGCCGTGCTCGCGACGGGCGGCACCGCGCGGGCCATCCGGCGTATGGGGGTGCCCGTGGAGCAGATCAGCAAGCTCAGCGAAGGATCGCCCAACGTTGTCGAGCGGATCGAGTCCGGGGGCGTAGACCTGGTGGTGAACACGCCGACCGGTTCGGGCGCGCGCGCCGATGGCTGGGAGATCCGCCGGGCGGCCGTGGGTCGCGGCGTTCCGTGCATCACCACGATGAGCGGTGCGAGCGCCGCCCAGCGGGCCATTCGGGCCCGCCGCTCGGACGAGCCCCCCGTGGTCTCCTTGCAGGAACTTCACGCCCCTTAGGTGCGCCGGTGCCACGGACCTGTCGCGCGCGTGGGGCCGCCGAGCCGCCGGCGGGCTCGTCTGGCCGCAAGCAGCGGAGAACTACCTGCAAAGTGGGGGGAAACGGTCACGTAACGTAAAGGCTGCTCAAGCTCAGGTTGAGGTTCAGCCAAATTCACGCAAAATTTGCGTTCCTCACGCCGATCGGCCGGATTCCGTGTGTATGATCGCCGCCAATGCCGGTCGCCGCCGAATCCCTCCAAAAACACACGTCCGCCGGCCTCACCCCGGAGCGCTCCTTGACCCAGCGGATGGATGCCCTGCAGCGCGCCAATGACATCCGGACCCGGCGCGCAAAGCTGAAGAAAGACCTCAAGGCCGGACGGGTGAAGATCTACAAGCTCCTGCTCGACCCCCCTGAGTACGTACTCACGATGAAAGTGGTGGACCTGCTCCTGGCGGTGCCGAAATACGGCCGCGTCAAGGCCCAACGTGTCTTCACCCATTGCCGCATCTCGCCGAGCAAGACGATCAGCGGGCTCTCCGAGCGGCAGCGCAACGAGCTGATCGAAGTCCTGCGCCGATAACCCCGCCCGGCCGCCAGACCCCCGTTCTCGTCATAACGGGCCCCTCCGGGGTCGGAAAGGGAACGCTCATCCAAGGGCTGCTCGCCCGCTGTCCGGGGATCGAGCTGTCGGTCTCTGCCACCACGCGGGCGCCCCGCCCGGACGAGCGCGACGGCCACGCGTATCACTTCCTCAGCCCGGCGGAGTTCGAGAAGCGCGTTGGCCACGGCGACTTCGTGGAGCACGCCGTCTACGCCGGTAACCGGTACGGCACCCTTCGGTCCGAGCTCGAGCGTCCAGGAAGGGGCATCGTCCTCGAGATCGACCTTCAGGGCGCACGCCAGGTGCGCGACACGTTGCCCACGGCCACCCAGGTGTTCATCGCGCCGCCTTCACTCGAGCACCTCAGGATGCGGCTGGAGGGGCGGGGCTCTGACTCCCCGGAGCAGATCGCGCACCGCCTGCGCGTCGCGCCCACGGAGCTTGCGGCCAAGCAGGAGTTCTCCCATGTGGTGGTGAACGACGACCTGGACAGGGCGCTCGAGGAGTTGACAGGGCTTGCCGCTAGCATGTGTGCCCCCGACGATTAGAGATTCCGACGTGATCAAGCCTCGCCTGGATACGCTGCTCGAGCAGGTCGACTCGCACTACGCGTGCGTGCTCGTCGCCGCCAAGCGCGCCCGTCAGATCAACTCCTACTACCACAACCTGGGCGAGGGGACTTTCGACGAGTACCCGCCACCCATGGTCGAGACGGGCTCGAAGAACTACCTGAAGATTGCTCTCGACGAGGTCGCCGAGGGCAAGATCAACTACCGCTACCGGGACTAGCGAGGCGATGAGCGGCGCCTCGCCCGGCTAATCAGGCGAACGCTGTGGCTCGAATCCTTCTCGGTGTCTCCGGCGGGATAGCCGCCTACAAGGCCGTAGAGCTTGTCCGGCTGGCCACCCGGGCCGGGCACGCCGTGCGGGTGGTGCAGACGCCCACCAGCCGGCGCTTCGTGGGGAAGGCCACCTTCGAGGGCGTCACCGGCGCTCCCGTTCTCGTCCACGAGTTCGAGCCCGACCCCGCGCGCGGGGCGTTCCCCGGAGACGCTGCGCCCGACCGGCAGCCGATCTCGCACCTCGGCCTCGTAGCGCGCAGCCACGCCTACGTCATCGCTCCCGCCTCGGCCAACACGCTCGCCAAGCTCGCCGGCGGTCACGCCGACAACCTGCTCACGGGCGCGGCGCTCGCCTCGACCGTCCCCCTCGTCCTCGCGCCGGCGATGAACAACCACATGTGGGAGCACCCGGCTACCCGGGCAAACCTCGAGACGCTGCACCGGCGCGGAGCCACGATCGTCGAGCCGGGACGGGGGCCCCTCGCCTCAGAGGGCGAGTGGGGCGCGGGCCGGCTGGCCGAGCCCGCCGACATACTCGCCGCGACCGAAGCCGCAATGGGAGGCTCCGCCGAGTTCAGGCCGCGGTCTCTCGACGGCATGCGGGTCCTCGTGACCGCCGGGGGAACGCGCGAGCCCATCGACGCCGTTCGCTTCGTGGGCAACCGCTCATCGGGACGAACGGGCGTGGCGCTGGCAGCCGAGGCCCGTCGCCGCGGCGCCGAGGTCACGCTGATCGCGGCGAACATCACGCTCGAGCGTCCGGAGGGCGTCCGATGGATCGACGTGGAGACCGCCGCCGAGCTGGAGCGGGCCGCCAGCGCCGAGCTTGCCGCCGCCGACGTGGTTCTCATGGCCGCGGCGGTATCCGATTTCCGCCCGGCCGAGCCCGCTCGCGACAAGCTGAAGAAGGACGGCCGCGAGGGCATCACGATCGAGCTCGAGCCCACCGCGGACGTGCTCTTAGCCCTTTCGCAGGCGCGGCATACCGGTCAGACGCTGGTCGGCTTCGCCGCCGAGCACGGCGACGGCGGCCTTCGCCAGGCCCGTGGCAAGCTCGAGCGCAAGGGGCTCGACGCGGTGGTGCTCAACGACATATCGCGAACGGACATCGGGTTCGAGTCACATCACAACGAGGTCACGATTCTCACGGCCGCCGGCGAGCGTCAGGTGTCGCGCGGCGAGAAGTCCGTCGTGGCCGCGGCGATCCTGGACGAGGTGGAGACGCTGCGGGCCGAGAGCGTGGAGCTGCCGCAGTGAAGCCCGAGCTCCCGGGAGGGCATGGCGAACGGCGCGGTGGGGGAGAGGACCCGAATCCGGAGGGACGCGGGCCCCAGAGCCCCGAGGAGCGGGGCGAGCTGGTCTACGACCTCTTCTGCCGCGGTAGCCGGCTGCTCGAGTCGGGCGACTTCGCCGCGGCGGCGATCCCTCTCGAGCAGGCCCGCGCGCTCGAGCCCGACAAGACCTCGATTCGCGAGGCGCTCGGCCGTGCCTACTTCCGTTCCGGTCGCTTCGAGCAGGCCGGGGCAGAGTTCGCGGCGGTCGTCGAGCGTGCGCCTGTCAATGACTTCGCCCACTTCTGCCTCGGGCGCGCGCTCGACAACATCGGTCGCCGCGAGGAGGCCCGACACCACGCCGTTCTTGCCGCAGGAATGCGGCCGGATCGGGCGGACTACCGCGCCTTCCGCGACCGGCTGAGGCGCGCCTGAGCAGCTTCAGGTGCCCGCGGCTTCCCGCTCCCGGGTCAGCCTGGCAAGCAGCACACTGAAGAGCAGGAGGTAGGCGAGCAGCGCAATGATCTCCGCCCCGAGGGCGATGGCGGCGCCCCGTTCCTCGACCCCCGCGGCGACGCAGTAGATCGCGACCGCCTCCGTGATCACCACCTGCACGGCAAGTCCCGCCCCGAACGGCATGACGACGTGGGCGAAACGCCGCGCGCTCCCTCTTACGAGCTCCCGTGCCCGGTGCGTCTCCTCGTTCAGCTCAGGTGGCCGCGCCGACATCTCCTCCTCGAAACGCGTGACCTCTCGTAGAAGGGCACGGGTCCTGCCGGTCATGGCCGTGACAAGCTGGACGAGGAGGCCCAGCGCCAAGACCGGCGTCATCGCCGCGGCCGCCACGAAGTACAGGTCCGGGGCTCTCCCACGGCCGCCGAGCCCGCGCAGCCCCGCCTCCACGGCTACGGCGAGGAAGACGGCAAGGAGCAGACCGAGCGTCCCCATCAGGAAAATGCGCAACCGGGTTGCCGGATCCTTCTCGAGCGAGCTCAACTGTGCGGACGGGGCCACTTGGGTGATTATCGTCGAGGTGTAGCCGTCTATACTGGCTCGCGTTAGGACTTTCAGACGTAACCGCGGCCCTTGGGCCGTGCTGGAGGTGGGCTTCGCAGCCCACCTTTTTTTCGACCTCATGCAGAGAACCGACCACCTATACACCGACATCGAGCAGCGCCTCGCCGGCCCGCTTCCGCAGGTCGAGCTGCTCGCCTGCGAGCAGCTCGGAGACGCCCGCATGAGGATCGTGATCGACCATCCGGACGGGGTCACGCTTGCCCTCTGCGAGCAGGTCACGCATGAGCTGGGCGAGTTGCTGGAGGAGTTCGGCCTCGAGGTGGCCTCCCCTGGACCCGAGCGCCCGCTCACCAAGCCCGAGCACTTTCGCCGCTTCATCGGCGCCCGAGCCCGTGTCCGCACCAGGCAGCCTCGCGAGGGCCACAAGAGCTTCACGGGCGAGCTGGTCGGCGCCTCGGAGGAAGAGGTAGCCCTCGCGGCGGACGGCGGTGTGGTGACGATCCCATACGCGGAGATCGCGCGAAGCAATCTGTTGAGCAGAGAGAGGTAGATCATGAGCAAGGAGATCGTCGACGCCATCCACGTTCTCGAGCAGGAGAAGGGAATCTCCGCGGACGCACTCTTCGACGCCCTCGAGGACGCTCTCCTGTCCGCCTACAAGAAGAGCCCGGGGAGCGCCCGCTACGCCCGCGTGGACATCGATCACGGGAGCGGGGACTTCATCGTCTATGAGCTGATCCTGCCAGCCGAGCTGGAGGAGAAGCTGCTCGCCGAGGCCGAGGAGGACCAGGAGGAGCCCACGATCGATCCCGAGACGGGGGAGATGCGCGAGCCCGAGGAGCCGGAGGTGGATCCGGAGAAGCTCGCCGAGTACAAGGACCAGATCGACGAGCGCGACGTAACTCCGAAGGACTTCGGGCGCATAGCGGCGCAGACCGCCAAGCAGGTGATCCTCCAGCGCATCCGCGAGGCCGAGCGCGAGATGATGTTCGACGAGTACCAGGACAGGGTCGGAGAGCTGATCACCGGTCTCGTCCAGCAGTCGGATTCGCGCTACACGCTGGTGCAGCTGCGCGAGCGCGTCGAGGCGCTCCTGCCTCGCTCCGAGCAGGTCGGTGGCGAGCGGTACGACCATGGAGCGCGGATCAAGGCCATCATCACCGATGTCTCCTCGCAGACCAAGGGGCCGAGCATCATCGTTTCGCGGCGGTCGCCCGAGCTGATCCGCTCGCTGTTCGAGCTAGAGGTCCCGGAGATCGCCGACGGGCTCGTGGAAATCCAGAACGTGGCGCGGGAGCCTGGCTACCGGTCGAAGATCGCCGTGATCTCCCATACATCCGGCGTCGATCCCGTGGGCGCCTGCGTCGGGCCGCGTGGAT
Organism: Thermoleophilaceae bacterium; assembly: GCA_013811765.1. Taxonomy (GTDB): domain Bacteria; phylum Actinomycetota; class Thermoleophilia; order Solirubrobacterales; family Thermoleophilaceae; genus JAAYBF01. The sequence goes on from JACCUO010000193.1 coordinate 6,383, forward strand.
CGCGGGTGCGGATGGTCGTCTCCGAGTTGCGCGGAGAGAAGATCGACATCATCCCCTTCAACGAAGAGCCGGCGCGGTTCGTGGCCAAGGCACTGTCGCCGGCGCGGGTACGTGAGGTGCTCGTGGACGACGAAGCCAGGCAGGCCACGGTGATCGTCCCGGACGACCAGCTCTCGCTCGCGATCGGCAAGGACGGGCTCAACGCCCGGCTCGCCGCGCGGCTGACCGGCTGGCGGGTGGACATCCGCTCGGAGACCGAGTTCGCCGAGGAGGAGTCAACGATGGGGTACGAGGAAGAGGAGGTCGCGGGGCGCTGCGCCGCGATACTCGTGAACGGGAAGCGCTGTCCGAACGCCGCTATTCCCGGCTCCCGCTACTGCGGCCTTCCTGTCCACCAGGCGCTGAAGGATCAGGAGGGCGACCGGATGGCCGACGAGGAGGAGCCAGCTGTCGGGGAGGCCCCCGTCGAGGAGCCGCCCGTCGAGGAGCCGCCCGTCGAGGAGCCGCCCGTCGAGGAGCCGCCCGTCGAGGAGCCGCCCGTCGAGGAGGCCCCCGTTGACGACGAC
>JACCUO010000248.1 GCA_013811765.1 Thermoleophilaceae bacterium
GTCACGTCGCGCACGTCCTGGGGCAGCTCCGCCATCTCGGCGATCCCGCCCGCGTTGTCGGTGATCGGGCCGAAGGCGTCGAGGGCCACGATCAGGCCGGTCAGCGAAAGCTGTGCCATCACAGCCACGCCGATGCCGTAGATGCCCGCCAGCTCGTTGGCGGCCAGGATCCCCAGCGCGAGCACTATCGCGGGGGCGGCCGTGGACTGAAAGCCCTGGGCCAGGCCCTGGATGATGTTGGTGGCGTGACCGGTCTCGGACGCCTTCGCCGTGGTCCGCACCGGACGGAAGCGGGTCGAGGTGTAGTAGTCGGTGATCACGAAGAGCAGTGCGGTGATCCCGATGCCGATCAGGGTGCACAGATAGAAGTCGAGCCCGCTGGCCACGGCGCCCCCACCGGTGAGCAGCGGCGAGACGTCCCCGCCGAAGGTCAGGTCGTCCATCAACCACAGCGTGATCGGCAGGAACGCCAGCGCGGCCAGCAGGCCGGACACGATCAGGCCCTGATAGAGGGCCCGCTCGACGTTGCCCGCCGCGCTCCTGACCGCGAACGTCCCGATGATCGAGGCGATGATGGAGACGCCTCCGATCACGAGCGGATACACCGATACTGCGCCGATCTCGTCGAAGGTCAGCACGCCCAAGAGCATCACGGCGACGGCGGTCACGGCGTAGGTCTCGAACAGGTCGGCGGCCATGCCCGCGCAATCCCCCACGTTGTCCCCCACGTTGTCCGCGATCACCGCGGGGTTGCGCGGGTCGTCCTCGGGGATCCCGGCCTCGATCTTGCCGACGATGTCGGCGCCCACGTCCGCGGCCTTGGTGAAGATGCCGCCTCCCAGCCGAGCGAACACTGAGATGAGCGAGCCGCCGAAGCCGAGCCCCACGAGCGCGTCGATGGCGTCCTTCTCCTCCACGCCGGCGAGCAGCAGCACCCCGTAGTAGCCGGCCACGCCAAGGAGGGCGAGTCCCGCCACGAGCAGGCCGGTGATGGCGCCGCCCTTGAAGGCCACGTCGAGCGCAGACCCCACACCCCCGCGTGCGGCCTCGGCCACGCGGCAGTTGGCGCGCACCGAGACGTTCATCCCGATGAAGCCGGCCGCACCCGAGAAGGCGCCGCCGATGGCGAAGCCGATGGCGGTCTCGATGTCCAGGCCGATCGCCAGAACGATCGCCAGCACCACGGCCACGATGCCGATGATCTGGTACTGCCGGGTGAGGTAGGCGGCGGCGCCCTCCTGCACTGCGGCCGAGATCTCCTGCATCCGCTCGTTTCCGGGGGACTTCGCGAGCAGCCAGCGCGTCGTTAGGAGGCCATAGAGCACCGCTGCGCCCGCGCACGCGAGGGCAACCACGATTCCATAGTCGGTCAGAAAGTCAGTCAAGGGGGATGGCCTCCGGGTGAGTTCGGGCTGAAAGGAAAGGCGGCGGCGTCAACGGGGAGTGGGCCCCCGGGGTACTAGCGGACGATCGCGCTCGACATCGCCGTAGCGCGGAAATCATCCGGCTGGGGCCCCATCTTCGACACCGCCCGGAACAAGAGTTCGTGCAGTCTACAGAGGTTGCCGGTCACGCCCCGGGCGGGGTCCAGATCTTCGAGCGGGCCTTCGCCCGCTCCGCCTCGTCGGATGCGTTGCCGGCAGGCGGCGGGTCGGCCGGAGCCGCTGGGCCAGGAGCGGGTCCCGGTTCCGCCGCCGCCGGAGCTGCACCCGCCGGGCCCGGGTCGGTCTGGGCCTCGCGTGCGTAGGCCATCTGAAGCTGGGAGAGCGCCTGGCGGATCGAATCCTGGTGGTCCTCGGGGCAGAGTGGGGCGAGTGCGCGGGCACCCTCTATCGCAAGCTGGGCCTGCGCGAGGTCACGCACCGCCGCGGGGTCCTCGCCGGGCTCCGGAACGAGGCCGAGCCGGCGGGCGCCGAGGTTCACGAGGGTGGCAACGGTCTGGAGGATCACGTCCTCGACGCCCACGTGGCGCATCTGCTCCTCGAAGGCCGCGCGCATCTCCTCCTCGCTGGGCTCTTTCATCTCGTCGTGCATCCTCAGCGCCTCACCTCGGCATCAGCATACGTGCGCCGCGCCTGCTCGACCTCCGCGGCGAAGGCCTCCTCGATCGAAGCTCCCTCGGCGAGCGCCCGCCGCTGCCGCTGCGCGCCGTTCTCGGCCGGCAGCACCGGGTCGATGCCGAGTGCCGCGCATGCGGGCGCCGTCCATGCAAGCAGGCGGTCACATGCGGCCGCGGCGGGGAACTCCTCGCCCCGCACGAGGTCGATCAGCTTGCCGTCGAGGCCGTAGCGCAGTGCACGCCACAGGTTTTCCTCGATGAGCCTTCTGGGAGGGTGCTCGAACCCCACGCCCTCGTCGAAGTCGAGCGCGGCCTGTGCCGCGCAGGCCACGATCAGGCCCGACAGGGCGGTGGAGGCCTCCCCGCTCGACTGGGCATCGCAGATCCGCACCTCCACCGTGCCGAAGGAGTGGTGGGGGCGCACGCTCCACCAGAGCTGGGTGTGCTCGACGATCGAGCCGGTGCGCACGAGGAAGTCCACGTACTCGGCGTAGGCCGCATAGCTGCCGAACGCGTCCGGGACGCCACAGCGGGGAAAACTCTTGGTGAAGATCTGGGTGCGCGCGGAGTGCAGGCCCGAGTCGCGCCCGTCGAGGAACACCGAGTTTGCCGAGATCGCCAGCAGCTCGGGCAGCACCGGCCGCAGCCGGTCGCAGACGGCGACGGCGCGATCCGCGCCCCTGACCCCCACGTGCACGTGGAGGCTGAACGTGTTGTTGCGGCGCGCGACGTACTGCAGGCCCTCCTCCACCCGGCGGTAGTGCTCCGTGTCGATGATCCGTTGTTCCTGCCAGGTGCTCCACGGATGGGTGCCCGTGGCACCGAGGAGCAGTCCATGGTCCTCGGCGAGGCCGAACAGACGGACGCGAGCATCGCGCTGGCGCGCGCAGGCGTCCCCGAACCCCGTGCCGCGACCGGAGCGGATCTCGATCTCCGACTCGATCAGCTCGCCCGCCACCGACTCCGCCAGCACCGCGTCTTCCTGTGCCGCATCCCTCAGCTCCTCGAACCGGTGCTCGAGTGACCGCGTGGTGGGATCGAGGATCGCGAACTCCTCCTCGAGGCCGACCGTGAAGTCCTGCGAGGCCTCGAAGACCTCCCGGGCGCGGACCATGTCCAACATCAGCTCAGATAGAAGTAGAGCGCGTAGAGGAGGTCGACCGCGGGGCTCGCCGTGTGCACGGTGACCTCCGGGGGCACCTGCAGCAGCGCCTCCGTGTAGTTGAAGATGATCGTGACGCCTCCCGCCACGAGGTCATCGGCCACTCCCTGGGCCGCCTCGGCGGGGACCGCGATCACCCCCACGACGATGTCGTCCTCCCGGACGACCTGCGGAAGGTCCTCGATCGGGCGCACCACGAGCGCCTCGTTCACGCGCTTCCCGATCTTCCGCGGGTCGGTGTCGAACAGCGCGACGATCCGGAAGCCGTGGTCGGCGAAGATCTCCGATCCCGCTATCGCCTGACCCAGGCGCCCGGCACCGAAGAGCGCGATGTTGTGCTGGCCGCTGGTGCGCAGGATCTTGCGGATCTGCCTGACCAGCGAGTCCACGTTGTAGCCCACACCGCGCTTGCCGAACCTGCCAAAGCCCGAGAGGTCGCGCCGGATCTGCGTCGAGTTCACGTGCGTGTAGTCGGCCAGCTCCTGGGAGGAGATCGTCTCCTTGCCCATCTTGTTCGCCTGTGTGAGGACCTGCAGGTAGCGAGACAGCCGCCCGGCCACGCCGAGGGACAGCCGCTCGGGCGAGGTCTCGTCGATTGAGCCCTCTGGGGGCTCGCCGAAGCTCACGTGTCCACTCTAGCGAGCAGGTCCTCGAGCGCCACGGCGTCCACGCCGAGTTCGAAGGCCACCTCGCCGTCCACCTCGAGGACCGGAATCAGCTCGCCGTACCGGCGGTGCAGCACCGGGTCGAGCGAGATGTCGACCTCGTCGAGCTCGAAGGGCGTGGTGCCACGCACTGCCGCGACGGCGGCCCGCGCCTCGTCGCAGAGGCAGCATTCGGGCTTGCCGTAGAGGGTCAGGCGTGGCATGGAGGGCCCGCTCGAGCATACGTGCAGATCGTCAATCTCGCCGCTTTTGGTCTGGCGCGCATGACTACCCGTCAGGCGAGGCGCGCCGTTGCATCCAGATCGAGGTACTCCGGGTAGGGGAGCGCCGGCGTGAAGCGCGCGGCGGCGCCGATCATCGCGGCGTTGTCGGTACACAGCTCGGGGGGAGGTACCCACAGGCGCACCCCCAGCTCATCGCACAGGTCGCCCATCGCCTGGCGGAGCTCGGAGTTGGCGGCCACCCCGCCGCCGATCGCCAGCCGTTCCAACCGCTCGCAGACTATGGCCTGCCTCACTCGCGCGATGAGGGCATCCACGATCGCGCGCTGAAAAGAGGCCGCCAGATCTGCCCGGCGGCGCTCGGCCTCGGCCTCGCCCAGGTCGCGCACGCGGTAGAGGAGCGCGGTCTTCAGACCGCTGAAGCTGAAGTCGAGCTCGGCCGGGGCTGAGCGTGGGAAGCGAAATGCCTGGGCATCCCCAGTTCGGGCGAGCCGGTCGAGTGCGGGCCCTCCGGGGTAGCCGAGACCGAGCAGCCGCGCGCCCTTGTCGAATGCCTCGCCCGCGGCGTCGTCCAGTGTCTCGCCGAGGACGGTGTAGTGCGCCGGATCCTCCACGCGCCCGATGAAGGTGTGGCCCCCGCTGGCCACCAGACACAGGTAGGGCGGCTCGATGGGGTCCGGCCCAAGGGTGGCCGACACCACATGGCCGTGCAGGTGGTCTACGGGCACTAGCGGCAGCCCTCGCGCCGCGGCGAGCGCCTTGGCCGATGACACGCCCACCAGCAGGGCGCCGATCAGCCCCGGCCCGCGAGTTACCGCGACCGTGTCTACATCAGCGAGCGTGATTCCCGCCGCCTCGAGGGCGTCCGCCGTGACTGCGTCGATCACCTCGAGGTGCCGGCGCGAGGCCACCTCCGGCACCACTCCCCCGTAGCGGGCGTGCAGCAGGCCCTGGGAGGCGATTCGGTTCGAGAGCAGCTCACCGTCGACCGTGACCACGGCCGCGCAGGTATCGTCGCAGCTGGTCTCGATCGCGAGAATGCACCCGGTCATCCTCCGAGCCGCCCTGCAGGCCCCTCGCTGAGGGCGCTGTCCGCGTCGCGGGGGCGTTCGCCCTGCCCGTCGCCCGGGGCCGTGCGCCACATGATCACGGCGTCCTCGCGATTGTCGTGGTAGTAGCCGCGGCGGCGGCCGGCAGCGCGGAACCCGCGCTTTTCGTAGAGGTGGATCGCGGAGCGGTTGGAGGTCCGGACCTCGAGGGTGTACCGCTCACCCGGGGCATCGGCCAGCTCGAAGAGGCGGTCCATCAGGGCGTCAGCGATCCCCTGCCGCCGCAGGCGGGGATCCACCGCCACGTTCATCAGGTGCCAGACCGTGTCGGGGCGCGAGCAGACGAGGTAGCCGAGGATGCGATCCTCGCGTACCGCGGCCAGGCAGATGCCTGTCGGCTTCGAGAGCTCGAGCACGAACATGGCCAGCGACCACGGGGTGGCGAAGGCGCGCCGCTCCACCGCGATCACCTGCGGCAGATCCGCGTATGTCAGGCGGCGAATCTCCAGCGGCTGGGTCATCTTGGCTTGGCGTCCGGGAGTCGCAGGTAGTCGGGAAGCACAGCCTCCGGCGGTGTGGCCGGCTCGGCCGCCGCGAGCCGGCAGATCGAGAGCCCACGGACCACATGGGTGCCCGATCCCGATGCCGCCACGCGGATCCCGGCTGCCTCGAGGACGTCCCTGAAGCGTACCGCGCCGTTTCCGGTGGCCAGCGGGTCGAGCCCCTCGTCTCGGACTCGTGCCGCGACACGCTCCGGGTCCGCGGCGAACGGCGGCCACCGCCCTTCGCCCTCCTCGAACAGAGCCGCGAAGACCTCGCCGCGCCCCGCGTCGATCAATGGCAGCGATAGCGCCTCCCCGGCCCCTGCCGCCAGCGCCGCCGGCGAGGAAACCGTGCGCAGCTCCGTCTCGCGCGCGCGCGCGAGCGCGCGCGCAGAGCTCACCCCGATGCGCAGGCCCGTGAATGCCCCGGGCCCCACGCCCACGGCGATCACGTCGAGGTCGGCGAACGCCAACCGCGCCCGCTCGAGGCAGTGGGCGATCGCGGGCATGAGCTCGCGGGCGTGCGCCGGGGGGGCGGTGAGGGCCTCGGGGCGCGGCTCGTGCTCGAAGGCCTTGCCGTCCGAGCGCAGCACGCAGGCGGCGCTGGCGGGGCCGGAGGTATCGAAGCCCAGGATGTTCACGCGACCACGACGCGCCGGCGGTCCCCGCCCGCGTGCTCGAGGCGTACCCTCGCTGCGACCCTCCCGAAGGCGGGGTCCCCCACCTCCGGCCACTCGACGAAGCCCACCCGCTCCGGCGTGAGGTAGTCCTCGAGCAGCGCCGGATCCTCGCCCGCCAGCGAGCCGAGGCGGTAGAGGTCGAGGTGCGCAATCTCCACGCGCCCTATGAGAACGTGCCCGATCGTGAAGGTCGGGCTCGTGACCGGTCCCTCGACGCCGAGCGCCCGGCATGCCCCGCGCACGAACGTGGTCTTCCCGCTCCCGAGCTCGCCGCTCACGAGCACGACGTCCCCGGGCACCAGGCGGCCGGCCAGCTCTGCGGCGAGCGCCACCGTCCCCTCCGGGCTCGAGGTCTCGGTGCTCACCGCCCTCGGAGATCAGTGGCAGGCATGCAAGCGAGTGTAGGTCGCCCGGCGGAGGCTCGGACCGCTCAGGGTCGGCCTTCTCAGCCGAAAAGGCCGAGCTGATCGACCGCCGGCGGATCCTCCAGCGGGGAGCCGGCGCCCGGCGCGGGCACTGTGAGAGCCGGAGACGGCTCCACGGCCTCGGCCAGCAGCGCCGGCAGCCGCGAGAAGTCCTCCCTCAGCTGCTCCTTCACCCGCGGGGTGCGAAGCGCGGCGGCGGGATGAAACAGCGGGTAGATCCGCAGGCTGCGGCCCCCAATCGTCTGCGCCTGAGGCCGGCCATGGACCTGGGTGATCCCGCGGCTCGAGAGCGTGAGCAGCTTCGTGGCGAAGTTGCCCAGGGTGCAGATCACGCGCGGCTCGATCAGCTCCACCTGGGCATCGAGATAGGGCCGGCAGGTCTCGATCTCCTCCGGCTGGGGGTCGCGGTTCTCGGGAGGCCGGCACTTCAGGACATTCATGATGAAGACGTCTTCGCGCTCCAGACCGTTCTCGGCCAGGAGCTCGTCGAGCAGTTGCCCGGCGCGGCCCACGAACGGCACCCCCTGCTGATCCTCGTGGAAGCCGGGCGCCTCACCGACGAAGGCGAGGTCCGCGTCCGCGTTGCCGTGCCCGAAGACGACCTGGATCCGGCTCTCGGAGAGTGGGCAGGCCGTGCAGCCCCTGGCCCTGCGGTAGAGGGCGACGAGGTCCTCGCGGCGCTCGGCGGCCGGGCGCGACATTCCGAGAGCGTAGATCCTGGACCGGCGTGACGTGGACGGGTACCTCGCAGCGAGCGGTATCCTCTCCCTCGTCGGCCGCTACCCGCCCGGGAGTGGACCGGCCAGACCGACCGGGCCCTCGTCGTCGAGCGCCGGAACGGAGCAAGGAGATCGGCCCCATAGACCCCACCCGCGTTCCCGCACGCATATCCGTGGTCGGAGGCGGCCGCTTGGGCTCTGCCCTGGCCGGCGCGCTCGGCGCGGCCGGGATCGAAGTGCTCGGGCCGGTGGCGCGGGGCGAGCAACCGCCCCCGGCCGACGCCCTCCTGCTGTGCGTGCCTGACGCCGAGATCGCCGCCGCCGCCGAGATCGCCGCGGGGCGGGCGCCCCTCGTGGGCCATACGAGCGGCGCCACGCCGCTCTCGGCGCTTTCAGCCGCGGGCGGTGACGCCTTCGGGTTGCACCCGCTCCAGACCTTCGCCGGCGGCGAGTCCCCGGAGCGCTTCAGAGGGGCGGGGTGCGCCGTGGCAGGCACCACGCCCGCGGCAGTGGCGTTCGCCACGACGCTCGCAGACGCGCTGGGGATGCACTCCTTCGAGATCACCGACGAGGCCCGCCCTGCCTACCACGCCGCGGCATCGATCGCCTCGAACTTTCTCGTGACGCTGATGGCAGCGGCCGAGGAGGCCTCCGCCGTCGCCGGCATCGAGCCGGGCGAGGCCCGGGCGCTGCTGGCGCCACTGGTGCGCAGCACCGTCGAGAACTGGGTCGCACTCGGGCCCGAGCGGGCGCTCACCGGACCTCTCGCGCGCGGGGACGAGGCCACGGTCGAGGCCCAGCGCCGCGCGCTCGAGCGGTCGGCCGCCCACCTGCTCCCCCTGTTCGACGAGCTTGCCGAGCGCACTCGCGCCCTTGCCGGCAGGACGGTGCCGGCGTGAGGACCATTCGCACCGTCGCCGAACTGCGGGCCGCACTGGTGCCCGAGCGCCGAAGCGGGCGAAGGATCGGCCTCGTGCCGACGATGGGGCACTTCCACGAGGGGCACCTGTCGCTCATGCGCCGCGCCCGCGAGGACGCGGACTTCGTGGTGGTCTCGCTGTTCGTGAACCCTGCCCAGTTCGAGGAGAGCGGGGATCTCGCCGCCTACCCGCGCGACGAGCAGCGCGACGCCGCGCTCGCCGCCGGGGAGGGCGTGGACCTGCTGTTCGTACCGGCGGCCGAGGAGGTCTACCCCGCGGGCTTTGGCACGGTCGTCAGGGTCGCCGGCCTGACCGACGTCCTCTGCGGAGACCCGCGCCGGCGGGGCCCCGCGCACTTCGACGGCGTGACCACCGTCGTCACGAAGCTCTTCAACATGGTCGCCCCCGAGGTGGCCTACTTCGGGCAGAAGGACGCCCAGCAGGCCATCGTGATCCGCCGCCTGGTTTGCGACCTCGACATCCCGGTAAGCGTGGAGGTGTGCCCCACCGTCCGCGATCCCGACGGGCTGGCGCTCAGCTCGCGGAACTCCCACCTCACCCCCGAAGAGCGCGAGCGTGCGCTCGGGCTGAGCCGGGCCCTCGCGGCGGCCGAGGACGCGGTGGTGGCCGGCGAGCTGGAGCCTGACACGGTGCTGGCCACCGCGCGCGCAGCGCTGGAGGGCGCCGGGGTGGAGCCCGAGTACCTGGAGCTCCGCTCCGCCGCCGACCTTTCACCCGTGGAGCGCGTGAACGGCTCTACTCTGCTCGCGGTCGCGGCCCGGCTCGGGCGCACCCGCCTGATCGACAACGCGGTCCTGGCAGCAGGCCCGCCTCCCGGCGGCCACTCGAGAGGAGGCACTGGATGAGACGCACGATGCTGAAGTCCAAGATCCACCGGGCCACACTCACCGGCAGCGACCTGAACTACGT
>JACCUO010000264.1 GCA_013811765.1 Thermoleophilaceae bacterium
GCCAGCCGCGGCCCGGCCTCGTGATCTCCTCGGCACGATCGGCCCGGGGCCCATAGAGATAGATGATCAGGAGGGGCAGGAGCAGCAGCACCCCCGCGCTTCTCGTGCCCGAGGCGGCGGCGGCAGCCACCCCGGCCCACGCCCACCGACCGGTGCGCGCAGCGTAGAAGGCGCCGACGGAGACCAGCAGGAAGAGGCTCTCCGAGTACGGGGCGCCGAGGAAGAACGAGGCCGGGAAGGTGCAAAGAAGCACCAGCGTGGGCCCGGCCAAAGGGCGGCCGAGCTCGAGTGCCACGAGCCGGTGCAGGAAGAAGAGGGCTGCGACCAGAGCGGCCAGGGCCACCAGGTACGAGGCGACGAGGATAGCCCCGCGAGAGCCGCCCCCCAGCTCCGCGAGGCCACGCACCAGTAAGGGGTAGAGCGGAAAGAATGCGCTGCGCGGTGAATCCGCCTCGCCGTAGCCCGCGTCGGCGATGGTCAGATACCAGACAGCATCCCAGCGCGCCAGCGGTGACAGCAGGATGTCGCCCAGCCCGCCGAGCGGGTGGGTGAGCGCCGGCGCGTCGAAGCGCTCGGCGTTGCGGGCGGGGATGCTGCCCCCGCCGAGCACCAGCCCCGCATAGACGGCCACGCCGAATATCGCCAGCCGGCTCCACAGGAAGACACGCCAGGCCGCCCGGAGCGACCAGGAGGCCGCGGCGGCGCTCGCGGCCACCCGCCGCCGGACCGCCACCCACGTGCCCGGCGAGGGGTCCGTCGAAGTAGCCTGAGGAGCCATGGCAGTGGCCGATCTTTCCATGGCGGCGTCCTTCGTGGAGAGGCACTCCGACGAGATCACCGCCGCGGCCACGGTGGTCCTGGCCCTCCTGCTCGCCAAGCTCGTCGACCACTCGCTGCTTCAACGCGGCCGAAAGCTCGGCGAGGTCGTCTCCGGCGGAACGCTCTCGCCGGTCGCGGACACTCGGCTCCGGCTCGTTCGGCGGCTGGTCTTCGTGACGATCATCGTGATCGGCATTGCCCTGGCTCTCGCCCAGTTCCCGTCGGTCACGCGAGTGGCCACCGGGATACTCGCCTCCTCCGCGGTGCTCGGCCTGGTAGTGGGCTTCGCCGCACGCCAGACCCTGGCAAACGCGATCGCCGGGATTCTGCTGGCGATCACGCAGCCGATCCGGATCGGAGACCTGGTGACCTTCGAGGAGGAGACGGGAGAGGTCGAGGACGTGCGCCTGACCTACACCTACCTGCGCTGCGACGACGGCCGGCGGCTGATCGTGCCCAACGAGCGCCTGGCACAGAGCCCGATCCACAACCACACGATCGTCGACCCGCGCATTCAGATCGAGGTCTCCATCTGGCTGGAGCCCGGCTCGGACGCAACTCGCGCGCTCGAGTTGCTTTCGGCGGACGAGGGGGTGCAGGCCCGTGTGGCCGACGTTGAGAAGGACGGCATCCGGCTGGCGGTGACCGCCTGGACGGAGTCCGCGGCGGAGCGTGGGCGAGTGGCAGCGCGCCTACGACAGGAAAGCCTTCAACGCCTGCGAGCCGAGTCTTTATCCTGAAGTGCTCGGGACGGCTTTGGCCGGCCCGCTCCTATGACCACGATGCAACGAAAATCGAAGCGCAAGCGTCACCGGGGGCGCAACGGCTTCCTGCTCGCGCTCGGGGCACTGGTGGTCATCGTGCTGATCGCGGTGGCCTCCGTGGTGGGCTACGTCCTGGCCGTCGCCTCCTCCGCCCCGGCCCTCTCCACGCTCAAGCCAAACGACAAGGGCGAGACCTCGGTGATCTTCGCTGCGGACGGCTCGCGCTTGGGGTACGTGCAGTCCGACGAGATCCGCACACCCGTGCCGTGGCGCTCGATGCCGAAAGACATTCGCCAGGCGGTCGTGGCGATCGAGGACGAACGCTTCTACGAGCACAAGGGGGTCGACTACTCGGCGATCATCCGCGCCGGGGTGAAGAACCTCCGGTCGGGCAAGAACGTGCAGGGTGGCTCCACGATCACCCAACAACTCGTTCGCGCGCTCTACATCAAGGATCCCAGGCGCAACTTCAAGCGCAAGATCCGGGAGGCAAAGCTGGCCTCCGAGCTCGAGAAAAAGCACTCCAAGCGGTGGATCCTCATGAACTATCTGAATGACGTGCCGTTCGGCACCGTCAACGGGCGCACCGCCATCGGCATCGAGGCAGCGGCCGAGACCTTCTTCGACAAGCACGCCTCCGAGCTCACGCTCGCCCAGGCGGCGCTCCTTGCCGGGCTTCCACAGGCGCCATCGCAGTACAACCCGTTTCGCAATCCGAGCGCCGCCCTGCAGCGTCGCGGGGAAGTACTTCAGAGGATGGCGGAGAACCGGTTCATAACGAGGGCGGAAGCCAACCAGGCCTCGGCCGAGCGGCTGGGGCTCAAGCGCGGCACTCGATATACGAGTCGTCGCGAGCCCTACTTCTTCGATTACGTGCAGGAGAAGCTGATCGAGCAGTATGGGGTGGGCGTGTATCGCCGCGGCGGGCTCAAGGTCTACACCACGATCGACCCGAAGCTGCAGGCCGCCGCTCGCCAGGCGATCCAGGGCCAGCTGCCAAACCCGTCGGACCCCAGCTCGGCAATTGCCTCCGTGGACCCGGCCACGGGCTACATCCGAGCGATGGCATCCAGCGGCACCTACAAGGACCGCCGCTTCAACCTCGCCGCCCAGGGCCATCGCCAGCCGGGCTCGGCTTTCAAGACCTTCGTCCTGACCGCGGCGATCCGCGAAGGCGTGAATCCCGCCAGCAAGAGCTATACCTCCCGGCCGCTCAACCTCAACGTCCCGGGCTATGGCCCGTGGAAGGTGGAGACCTACGGCAAGACCTACAGCGGCACGATGAACCTGGTGCGGGCCACGCTCACATCGGACAACACGGTCTACGCGCAGCTGATTCTCGACCTCGGGCCGGAAAAGGTCAAGCAGACCGCGAAGCTTCTGGGTATCACCACCAAACTCGATGGCCTGCCCGCAGAGGGGCTCGGTGGCCTGCGAACGGGCGTAACGCCGCTCGAAATGGCGAACGCGTACGCCACACTCGCCTCGGGCGGCATCCGCAACGAGGCGAAGGGGATCAAGAAGGTTGTCTTTCCGGACGGGAAGACCGACGACGTCGGCAAGCCCAAGCGCAAGCGCGTCCTGTCCGATGGGGAGGCGTACGAGGTCACGAAGATCCTCAAGCAGAACGTCCAGTCGGGCACCGGCACGCGCGCGAGCATCGACTGCCCCGCCGCTGGAAAGACCGGCACGACAGACGCCTTCAACGACGCCTGGTTCGTCGGCTACACCCCCCAGCTCGCCAGCTCGACGTGGGTTGGCTTCCCGAACGCCCTCCAGTCGATGCCGGGGGTTGCCGGCGGCACGATTCCCGCCGGTATCTGGCACGACTACATGGTGGTCGCGAAGGGCAGCGACTGCGAGGACTTCGCGCTCCCCGCCAACCCTGCGCAGTTCTCGCCTTTCTTCGGGAAGTACTCGCGCACCGGACAGGCGGGAGGGGGCCGGTACTACGGCAACGGCGGGCGCACCTACTACGGGCCCTCGACCGGTCAGGGCGGCAACCCGGCCGGAGGTGGCTACGACCCACGGCTGTACGCCGCCCCACCTCAGAGCGCGCCTCAGGACACCCCGCCCCCCGAGCCGCAGCCCGCACCCGACCCCGGCCCCGAGCCCGGCGGTGGGGATCCGGACGCAAACACGCCCAGACCCGAAGACCCGGACTTCCAGCCTTAGGTCTCGGTGCGGTGCTCGCCCGATCAACGATCGGGCTGCGCTCCTCCCGCGGACGATCGGGCTGCGCTCCTCCCGTTGTGCGGTGCTCGCCCGAGGAAAACGTCGGTGCGGTGCTCGCC
>JACCUO010000267.1 GCA_013811765.1 Thermoleophilaceae bacterium
CGCCGGGCACGACGGCAGGGTCGTAGTGCCAGACCGCCCCATGCACCTTTCGCCCCGAGCGGCCGAACACGGTGGCGTCGACGGCGAGCCGGATCGGGGACTCGGGATCGACGAAGCGCGCGACCAAGAAGTCGAGCAAGAGCAGGCCGAGCTCCTCGGGTGACCAGCGAGCGCGGGCGAAAAAGTCGTGGGCGCGGGAGTGGTGCAGGCGCCCGGCAAGGCGAGCCGCCTGCCACATGCCGCAGACCGTGTGCTCGCCCACGCGGCCAACGAAACCCGCGAACAGCGCCTCGAAGGTCTGGGCGGTTGGAGCCGTGAACGCGGCGCCAAGCAGGGACAGGATCGCAGTCAGCGAAGAGGGCAAGACGGGCATCGGCGGTGAACCTCCGTGGGCGTAGACACCTCACGGGTTCGCCGTCGATTGCCCATCCCTTCCCAGCCGCACCCAACGCCGTCACACCGTCGGCGTCGACAGCCGATCTCCTCCAAACCCGGCGGAGATCACGAAAGTCGAGTTTCTAAGGGTGGGGTACGAAATCTCGCGACTCATCCGGTGCTCGGGCGTGGCCCGTCGCAACGTCGCTGGGTCTGGTCGCTCAGGCACCCCCTCCAGCGAATGCGGACCAGCTTTCCCGCCACGGCTTTGTGCAACGGCCACTGGCCTTAGCAGTCGCGTCGCGGCCCGTGACTCCTTGGTTCCGGAAGCAGTTACCGGCGCGACTGGCAGAACTGGATACGGGCTCACTCTTTGCGAGCTGAAAGCCGTCGCAACGGACCTTTCGATCCCGCGCGCCCCCCCGACGACACATCTCGTGCAGGAAATGCCCCCTTATTGCCCCCCCCCGGGAGCGGGGGCCCAGACCCGGCGAGGAACGAGAAAAGGCCCCGTTTCCAGGACCTTTCTCCGATAGCGGGGGCCCGATTCGTCCCTCCGAGCGACGCTCGGATCGTGCAGCGATATGGGCTAGCGGCCTGACCACGACCTCCTGAGCCGTTGCCGTCTGCGATCGCTTCCGGAGGTCGCTCCCGCTTTTGCACAGAGCAGCACTCTGCCCCGGGCCTCCTCGTCATGCTTCCCCCGATCAGGCGCGTCCCTACGCGGGCGAAGCGCCCGTACTCGCGGCTCCTGGACGGCGGGCCATCCATGTGCTCGTCACGATCACGGTGCCCGCAAGCGCCCCCATCGACGCCGCCATGCCAGAGGCCGAGGCCAAGACCCAGGCCGCCATCGACTCCGCGCGGCTGAGCGGCAAGCGGCGCGTCAGCGGCCACGTCGAAAAAGTGCGGGCGGGCGAGGCGGGGCGCCGCATCGTGCTCGAGGCCAGAGAGATCAAGGCCGCGGCCGTGGTCATGGCGCTGCCCCGCGGCGCACCGGGTCGTCCGTCTTTGGCAGAACGCTCGAGACCGTGCTCTTCCAGCGGCCGTGCAGAGTGATCATCGACTCGTCTCGCGACGTTCAAGAACGGGCGCCAGCCACCTAAGTCATCGCCGCGCAACACGACTACCCTGGCACCATGAGGGTGCCCGGTCTCACGAACTTCGGCATCGCTGCCGTCTAGCAGCCGCTGCCGGGGAGCCGGCAGCTGCGCTCCCACAGATGCGAGCCGATCACGTCCCGCTTCTGTGCCCTCAGCGACCGGGCTTGCTGCGCCCGCATCTCGGGTAGCGTGGTCTCCAGGTGGGCCAGCCGCGCCGAGAGCACGCGCACGCGCAGGTCTTTGCGGGGTGGGCCTAGCAGGGACCGGCCCGACAAGCCGGGGGGATGCGGGGCCTGGATGACGTCGAGGATCGTCGGCAGAACGTCGATCGTGCGAGCCGGCGCGGGATCGATCCCCCGGCCGCGGCCCCCGGGCTGCTTGATGAACAGCGGCACCAAGGCGATGTTCGCGGCGTTGCCCGCTGTGATGTCTCGCAGCGGTTGATTCGGGCGAAAGCTCACGCCGTGGTCGGCCGCCACCACGAGCAGCGCACGATCGTAGAGGCGGCGGCGCTTTAGGTGGTCGATCACTCGTCCCAGCAGCCGATCGGCATAGCCCACCTGCAGAAGGTGCGCCCGCCACAGGTCGAGCGCTAGCCCGCGATCGCGCGGAAGGTGCAGCGTCTCCCGCACGCGGTCAGGCACGTCATCCGCCCCAGGGACCCGGTAGGACCTGCCCGACGGAAGGCGTCCCCAAGGCCGGTGTGGTGTCAGCACGTGGAGGAAGTCGAGCGTCGCGTTGCCCTCGTGACGGACCTTCACCAGAAAGTCGCTCACCTCGTCACCGGGATCGCCCTCGGCCTCGCCGATCAACGGGGAGCGCCGCGCCAGGTCGCTGGGAGCGACGCTGAGAAAAGCCAGCCGGGGCGCCTCGGAGGCCAGAGAGCTGACCGCCGACGAGGTCGAACGCGCCTCGTCGGGGCATGCATCGCAGAGGTGAGTTATCGGCTCCCTGACGTTCAGGCGGTAGCGTCCGTCAAGCAGGCTGAACAGGTTCTGTGGCCAGTTGCTCGCATCGGCCGGCGCGATGTCCTTAGGCCCACGCCGTCCGCTCAGCATTGCCGGGACCGCCGCCGCCGTGTGGTCGGCCACCGTGGTCGCGTTCGGGTAGAAGGTGCCCTCGCGAGCCAGACGGGCGAAGTTCGGGACCCGCTCGGGGTCGAGCCGGTCAGGAGCCTTCAGCAGCGAGGTGGTGGGGAGCTCGTCCATCACGATCATCACGATGGGGACCGGCCGGCCAACCGGAAGCGCCGGGGTCACGGGCGCAACTCCGAGCGGAGCCGAAGTCAGGAACGCCAGCAACGAGATCGGCACGGCCACCACGAGAAAGCGCACGAACGTTCGCGCACCATCTGAACGCTGCAACAGCCTCAGAATCGCCCATGCGGCAATCGCCGCGACCAGGATCAAGCCCCATCCCGGCGGGTCGACCCCCGCGTATCGCGCCGCGCCGACGTCGACCCAGTTCAGCAGCTGCAACGCGATCGCCCACAGCAACACGACTCGGCCGCCGTTGTGCAACCGCCGGCCCCAGCCAGGCCTCGTTCTGTCGGCCACCGACTCTGCCAGCAGGACGAGCGCCGGAACGACGAAGATGATCGTCACCGCGAACAGCACGATCGCCGCCGCCGGGGTCTTGCGCTCCGTGAAGAAGTCTGGAGAGCTCGCGGCCAGCACAAGAACGGGTTGAGCAACCGCCAAGGACCAGAGTCCAAGCAGCTCCAACGAGCGGTGACCGAGCACGCGGCCCGAGCTGGCCAAGGTCGCGTCAGCTTCCATGAGCACCGCCTTCGTATCAGCTGTCGATCGGGAAAAGGCCTGGTGCACGCCACCAGCCTGACCGAAAGGCAGACGGCCGGCCCAACCAGACGTGACTACACGGGGGAACTACGGACTAGCGGTCCATGGCCTTTGGTACTCGGTCTTCGGCTCGCGCCGGGTCCAGCTGGTACTGGTCCGCGAGGTCGGCGACAAGCAGAGCTACCGGATCGCGTTGATCTCGACCGATGTCGCGGCCCCTCCCGCAGAGCTGGTCGCCCGCTGTAGGGATCGCTGGTCGATCGAGGTTTGCTTCCAAGACGCGAAGCAGGTGGTCGGGGTCGGCGAGGCTCGCAACCGAGTACCGCGGGCGGTCGAGCGGACCGTGCCCTTCGGCTTCCTCTGCCAGACGCTCAGCGTCACCTGGTATGTCCTTCACCGGCGACCCCGACGCCGACGTTCGGCGCCGACGCCTCATCGCCCCCTGGTACCCAGGCAAGCGCGATCCCTCGATGCTCGACGTGCTCGCAAGCCTGCGCCGAGCGCTGATCAGGTCGGAATTTCAGGCAGAAGTGCGTAGGCGCGGCAGACGACGAGAAATCAGGCGGCCCGCGGGGGCAGCGGCCAAGGCTGTGGCGTAGTCACGAAAGTCGAGTTAGAAGCGATTGGAAGGGCTCGCCCAGGGGTTTCCCGACAGCCACCGACGAAACCGGAACTCTGAGCGAGAATCGCTCTGATCTGAAGCGAACTCCGCGCGGGTGTCCGGTCGGCGGCCCGATTGGTCCCTCCGAGCGACGCGCGGATCCGGCAGCAATATCGGCTTGCGGCGTAGAAGAGTCACGGCGCCTCGCCGCGACAGTCGCGCCGTTTGTCGGTGCTGCTTTTGCACAAACGGAGCACTCTGCCCGCGTGGGTCAGCGCACTCCCGCAATCAGGCGAAAGGAGCAGTCGGGCGACAGGGCCGAGTAGCGTTCTGTGGCCCGTGCCCGCCGATCCGAGAAGCGCCGATTGGAAACAGACGCAGACCTTCGCGTTGATGTTCCGCGACGTTGCCAACGCGCTCGTGCGCGCAGATCCGGCAGGCGTCGTAGTGGACGGCTAGTCGTCGACCTCGTAGGCGCCGGGCGGGCAGGATCGCTGGAGCCACGGTTGGATCTTCGCCGACATGCGAACGGGCACGGGCGCAGCCCCTGACCCCCGCCGGTACGGTCTCGCCCGTGAATCTCATCCGCCGCATCGAGGCCGGTCACGGCGAGTTTCTGCTCTTCGCCCTCACCCCACCGCGTCTGGCGACGGAACCCGGGCAGGT
>JACCUO010000283.1 GCA_013811765.1 Thermoleophilaceae bacterium
CAAAGAAGCAGCGCTGGCTCGTGGACGAGACCTTCGGATGAGCCAGATCCTCGCCACCTACAACATCAAGGGCGGGGTCGGGAAGACCTCCGCGGCGGTCAACCTTGCCTACCTGGCCGCTCGCGACGGGGCGCGCACGTTGCTCTGGGACCTCGATCCCCAGGGCGCGAGCACGTATCTCTTCCGGGTCAAGCCCAAGGTCAAGGGCGGGGGACGCAAGCTGGTCCGGGGAAAGAGCCAGGTCGAGTCGATGGTCAAGGGGACCGATCACGAGGGCCTCGACCTGCTGCCTGCGGACTTCTCCTACCGCCACATGGACCTGGCGCTCGACAGCACGAAGCGGCCGACTCGGCGCCTGGCCCGCGTACTGGCGCCGCTGGCGGAGGAGTACGAGTACATCTTCCTCGACTGCCCGCCGAGCATCTCGCTCGTGTCGGAGAGCGTGTTCGAGGCAGCGGACGCCCTGCTCGTGCCGCTGATCCCCGCCACGCTCTCCTCGCGCACGTTTGCCCAGCTTCGGGAGGTGCTGATCTCCCAGGAGGCAGGAGGCCCGCGGCTGCTGGCCTTCTTCTCGATGGTCGACGGCCGCAAACGCCTTCACCGCGAGGTGATGGAGCAGCTCGCCGGCGAGTACCCCGGCCTGCTGCGTTCCTTCATACCGGCGGCCAGTGACGTCGAGCGGATGGGTCTCCACCGCACAGTGATCGCCCGGTTTGCCCCACGCGGACGAGCAGGACGCGCCTACGAGGAGCTCTGGAGTGAGGTGCGCGGGCGGATCGGGTAGGCCGGCAGGCCCCACTTGCCCGGCGGCGGGCGGCGGGCGGCGGGCGGCGGGCGGCGGCAACGTTAATCGTCCCGACGCTGCCTCGCAACATCTTCTTAGCACCCTTTCCGGCCTCGCCGCCTAGCCTCGCTGGCGGCTCCTACCGATGGCGACGCGACAGGCACATCCAGGCAAGACCGGACGCCCCAAGGGTGGGGAGTCCCGGCGCGCGGATGCGTCCACACGCCGCGGCAGCTCAACCGAGCAGCTAGAGCCAGGGCTGCCAAAGTCGTTCCTGACGCCCTGGATCCTTCTTCTCTTTCTCGAGCGCCCGGCCCACGGCTACGAGCTGCTCGGTCGGCTGGGCGCCGTGGGGCCCACGCGACCAGGGGAGCGCGGCCGGTATCCCGACTCGGGGGCGGTCTATCGCATCCTGCGCAACCTCGAGAAGGACGGGCTCGTGCGCTCGAGCTGGGAGGAGGCGCCGGAGCGCGGTCCCGACCGCAGGATCTACCATCTGACCGCGTCAGGCCGGGAGGAGCTCGGCCGAAACGTGCAGACACTCTCCCGGACGGCGGAGGTGATGGGACTCTTCGCCGGCCGCTACGAGCGTGGCAAGCGCAGACGGAGCCGGCGCTTGAGCTCGAGCACCCTCCCGGCGGCCTCCTCCACCCGCTCGCGGAAGTCCGAGGAGGCCCGGGCGCGGCGCAGCAGGCGGGGGTAGATCAGGTTCCAGCTTCCGGAGCCGGTCATCAGCACAAGATCGGTCCCAGCCGCGACCGCACGCTCGGCCGCGAGCGCCACATTCGAGCGGGCGATCACGGCCTGCGCCTCGATGCTGTCGGTGATGACCGCCCCCCGAAAGCCGAGCTCTCCGCGCAGGATCCGCTCGATCACGATCGGAGACTGGGAGGCGATGCGGCCTCGGTCGAGCGCCGGATAGAGGGCGTGCGAGGTCATCACGAGCGGGACGTCCGCGGCCGCTGCCGCCCGGAACGGCGGGAGGTCGGAGGCCGCAAGATCCGAGCGCTGCGCTGCGACCGTGGCCGGCGCGTCGTCGGTGTTCGCGGTCGCTCGGCCCAGCCCGGGGAAGTGCTTGGCGGTGGCGCCCACACCCTCGCGCGCGTGCGCCAGGACCGCCGCCTTCACGAGCCGGCCCACGGCCCGCGCGTCCCCGGGATAGGCGCGGCCGGAGAGCACCGAGCCGGGGGTGGCCACGTCGGCGACAGGGGCGAGGTTCACGTTGACCCCGCCCTGGCGCAGCCCGCGGGCGCCGGCGGAGGCGGCGGTGCGCGCGGTCTCGGGGCTCGCAAGCGCCGCCTGGGAGGGCTCCGGCGGGGCGAAGCTCACGCTGCGGATCGGGCCGCCCTCCTGGTCGGTGGCCACGAGCGCCCCGCCGCGGGCCGCGCCCTGAAGGCTGCCGGTGAGGGCCTTCAGCGAGCGCGCGTCAGGCACGTTCTTGCCGAACAGAATCACGCCCGCGCCCTCGCCGGCTCGCAGCCGCCGGCGGATGTACTCGGGCGCCTGAACGCCGTCGAAGCTCATCACGAGCACCTGGCCAACCTGCTGCTCGAGCGTCAGCCGCGTGGCCGGCGGTGGGCGCCTGGGCTCCGTGCCGGCCGAGGGCGCCCCCGTTGCAGGGCTCCGCGCCCCGTCCCCGCGGGAGCCCACGAACGCACCCGCGAGGGCCGCCACGATTGCCACGGCGCAGAGGATGAGGAGGCGCCGCCGGGCGGCGGGGTCACGCGAGAGTCGCACCGCCGGCCGCGGTGCCTAAGCCGGGGGCACTACGTCCCGCGCCGCTTCTCGACCGTCGCGCGGATCCTTGCGGCTGCGCTGGGGATCGCCTTCTCCAGGCGCTTCATATCCCACTGGTCGAGGGTGATCAGGCGCAGGCCGGTCTTGGCGGTGACCGTCGCGTTTCGGCGCTCGGAGTCGATCAGGCCCATCTCGCCGAAGAAGTCCCCGGGGCCGAGCTCCGCGAGGATCTGGTCGCCGCGGCGGACTTCCGCCCTGCCCTCCTCGATCGCCATGAACTCATAGGCGTAGTCGCCCTCCTCGACGAGGTGCTTGCCCTCGGACACGGAGACCTCGCTGACGAAGGGGGCGATCTTCTCCAGATCCTCGTCCGACACCGACTCGAACAGCGGAAGCGACTTCAGCCGATTGGTGTCCAACCCACTCTCCTCGTCATCGGACAACGCAGTGGGCGAGAATCTACCCGACCCCGAGGGGCGACGACTGATCGGCGGGCGCGCCCGTCACGTAGAAACTGCTGATGTCTCGGACCCGCACACTGACCACAGCGTTTGCCCTCGGACGACTGGCCTTCGGGGCGGCCCTGCTCGCGAGTCCCGCCCGGGTAGCGGCGGGCTGGCTGGGCGCCGACGCCGAGCGCGCACCTGTGCAGATCGCCATCCGCGGGGTCGGCGCCCGTGACATCGCGCTCTCCGCCGGCACGCTGGCGACGCTGAACGACCCGGAGGCCCTGCGGCGCTGGCTCGCCGGAGCGATCCTCGCCGACCTGGGCGACGTGGTCTCCACGCTGCTCACGCCGGGAAGCGTCCTGCCGGGCAACGCCCGCTGGGGCACGGTCGCGTTGGGCGGAGGGTCTGCCCTGGCCGGCGCCGCGCTGCTCGCGACGGTGGACCGATGAGGATCGCCATCGTAGGGGCCGGGATCTCCGGCCTGGTGGCCGCGCACCACCTGCACCGCGAGCACGACATCACCGTCTACGAGGCAAACGACTACGTGGGCGGCCACACGAACACCGTCCGCGTGGACCTGGGCGAGGAGACCCACTGGGTGGACACCGGCTTCATCGTGCTGAACGACCGCAACTACCCGAGCTTCGAGCCGCTGCTCGAGGAGCTCGGCGTGGCCACCCAGCCCTCGAAGATGAGCTTCTCGGTCAGCGACGGTCGCGGTGGCTTCGAGTACGCCGGCACCCCGCGGGGGCTGTTCGCACAGCGCTCGCACCTGGCCAGCCCCCACTTCCTGCGCATGGTGGGAGACCTCGTGCGCTTCAACCGCGAGGCCCGCTCGCTGCTTCAGAGCGACCCCGCGAGCGGCCCTTCGCTGCGTGAGTTCCTCGACCGGGGCGGGTACTCGAAGTGGTTCGTCGAACGGCTGATCGTGCCCCAGGCGGCGGCGGTCTGGTCGGCCGAGCCCGCTCAGATGTGGTCCTTTCCCGCGGCCTTTCTCGCCCGCTTCTTCCACAACCACGGGATGCTCGGCTTCCGCGACCGGCCGCAGTGGCGCACGGTGACCGGCGGCTCGCGCCGCTACGTCGAGGAGATCACGCGGCCCTTTGCCGACCGGATCCGCACGTCGGCGCCCGTCCGCGCCGTGACCCGCGGCCCGGAGGGCGTGGAGGTGGCCGCCGACGGATGTGAGACCGAGCGCTTCGACGAGGTCGTGATCGCCGCCCACTCCGACCAGGCGCTCGCAATGCTCACCGACCCCTCGGAGCTCGAGCGCGAGCTACTCGGAGCGGTGGCATACCAGCCCAACGAGGCAGTGCTCCACACCGACGAGCGGATGCTGCCGCGCCGGCGCGCGGCGTGGGCGAGCTGGAACTATCACCTCACCCCCGAGCCGCCCGCCGGCGCCCAGCTCACCTACTGGATGAACAACCTCCAGTCGATCGACTCCCCCACCAACTTCCTGGTCACGCTCAACCGCACCGAGGCGATCGACCCGGGCAGGATCATCCGCACGATCCCCTACGCGCACCCGGTCTTCACCCCGGAGGGCGTGGCCGCGCAGGCCCGCCACGGCGAGATCTCGGGAGCGGACCGCACGCACTACTGCGGGGCCTACTGGCGCTGGGGCTTTCACGAGGACGGTGTGGTGAGCGCGCTGAAGGCGCTCGAGCGGGTCGGCACGTCGGCGCCGAGACAGGCGG
>JACCUO010000298.1 GCA_013811765.1 Thermoleophilaceae bacterium
CCGCCTGCTCGCAATGTACCGCGCGGTCCAGCCTTGCTATATAACTGGACCGATCGGTACGGAACGAGATGAGGAGAGTTCATGGCTGTTTTGGAAGCGGTGGGGCTTGGTCTCCTGTCGGGTGCGATCGGAACGATCGCGCTCACCGTCGCCGAGAGGGCGGAGATGGCGCTCACCGGTCGCAGCGCCAGCATGGTTCCCGGCCAGGTGGGTGCGAAGCTCTCCGGCCGTGACCCGGACGGTGAGCCGGAGCTCGTCGAGCGCCTGAACCCGATCGTCCATTGGGCGCATGGGATCGCCCTGGGCGCGATTCGGGGGCTCCTGGACCTTGCCGGACTTGGGGCGCTCGCCGCGACGCTCGTCTTCTACGCCCTTGTCTGGGGTGGGGACGCCGGGCTGTATCGTGCGCTCGGAATAGCACCGGCTCCGTGGCGCTGGAAGCCCTCCGAGCTTGCCACCGATCTCTTCGGGAAGGGCGTGCTGGCGATCGCGACCAGCGTCGCGTACATCCTTCTCGACAAGGCGATCTAGCCATCTATCCACCGGAGGTCAAGTGATGGGATTGGGAGACACGGCGGGAGCGGTGGGCAGGGGGTTGCTCGCGGGCGCATTCGGCACGGCGGCGATGACCGTCTCGAGCACGGTGGAGGCCAAGCTCCGAGAGCGCGGCTCGAGCTCGGCCCCGGCCGACGCCGCAGGCAAGGTGCTCGGCGTTCAGCCTCGCGACGAGGAGGGCAAGGCTCGCTTCTCGACCATCGTTCATTGGAGCTATGGAACCTCTTGGGGCGCGATGCGCGGGCTCTTGCATGCGGTCGGCATCAACGGCGGGACTGCCGTCGCCGCGCACTTCGCCACGGTCTGGGGCTCGGCGCAGGTGATGCTCCCGAGCCTCGACGTGGCTCCACCGCCCTGGAAGTCGCCTCCTGAGGAGATCGTCATCGACGCTCTGCACCACGCTGTATACGCGGTTGCCACGGGCGTCGCGTTCGCCGCTCTGGAGCGAAACTCTTCGTGAGCGCGACCGTCGGGGACCAGCTCGTCGAGCGCCTGGCCACCGGGGGAGTGCGGCGTATTTACGGCTATCCCGGCGACGGCATCAACGGCATCGTGGGGGCGATGGACCGTGCCGGCGGCGGCATCGACGGCTCGGGACCGCTCGAGCTCGTCCAGGTTCGCCACGAGGAGATGGCTGCGCTCATGGCCTGCGCGCACGCGAAGTTCACCGGAGAGCTCGGGGTGTGCCTCGCCACCTCGGGCCCGGGCGCGATCCATCTGCTCAACGGCCTCTACGACGCCAAGCTCGACCATCAGCCGGTGTTGGCGATCGTGGGCCAGCAGGCGCGTACGGCGCTGGGCGGCAACTACCAGCAGGAGGTGGATCTCCTCTCCCTGTTCAAGGACGTGGCCCATGAGTACGTCCACATGGCAACCGACCCGGCGCAGGTTCGCCACCTGGTGGACCGCGCGATTCGCATCGCGCGCGCCGAGCGCACGGTGACCTGTCTGATCATCCCCAACGACCTGCAGGACGAGGATGCCATGCCCGAGGTGCCACGGGCGCACGGCACGCTTCACTCCGGCCCCGGCTACAGCGATCCGTCGCGGGTGCCCGGCCAGGCCGCGCTGCACCAAGCCGCCGAGATCCTGAACGCGGGCGAGCGGGTGGCGATCCTCGCCGGCCAGGGCGCGCTCGGCGCGACCGACGAGGTCATCGAGGTGGCCGATCTCCTGGGCGCCGGGGTGGCCAAGGCTCTGCTCGGAAAGGCGGCCCTTCCGGACGATCTGCCCTTTGTCACCGGCTCGATCGGGCTGCTCGGCACGAAGCCGAGCTATGACCTGATGACCGGCTGCGACACGCTCTTGATGGTCGGCTCGAGCTTTCCCTACGCCGAGTTCCTTCCCGAGGAGGGTGATGCCCGCGGCGTCCAGATCGACATCGATGCGCGGATGATCGGCATCCGATATCCGATGGAGGTAAATCTCGTGGGCGACAGCGCGCAGACTCTCCGCGCACTGATCCCGCTGCTGAAGCGAAAGACGGACAGGGCGTGGCGCGACGAGATCGAGTCCGGCGTCGCGAAGTGGTGGGAGGTGCTCGAGTCGCGCGCGATGAAGGACGCCAAGCCCATCAACCCCCAGCGCGTCTTCTGGGAGCTGAGCTCACGCCTGCCCGATGACTGCATCCTCTCCGCCGATTCCGGAACGGCGGCCAGCTGGTACGCGCGTGATCTGAAGATCCGCCGCGGGATGAAGGCCTCGCTGTCGGGCACGTTGGCGACGATGGGCGCAGGCGTGCCCTACGCCATAGCGGCCAAGTTCGCGTTCCCCGACCGCGTGGCGATAGCCCTCATGGGGGACGGGGCGATGCAGATGAACGGCAACAGCGAGCTCGTCACGATCGCCAAGTACTGGCAGGGGTGGAGCGATCCTCGCCTGATCGTCCTCGTGCTCAACAACCAAGACCTCAATCAGGTCACCTGGGAGCAGCGGGCGCTGCAGGGGGATCCGAAGTTCGAGGCCTCGCAGACGCTCCCCGACTTCCCCTACGCGCGGTACGCGGACCTCATCGGGCTGCGCGGCATCCGCGTGGAGAGCCCCGAGGAGATCGCTCCCGCCTGGGATGCCGCGCTCGGCGCCGACCGGCCGGTGGTGATCGAGGCGGTCACCGATCCGGAGGTGCCGCCGCTGCCCCCCCACATCACCTTCGACCAGGCCAAGGCCATCACGGGTGCGTTGCTGGGGCGCGACCCCGGCTCGCTCGGCATCATCCGCCAGAGCCTGCGCGACAAGCTCTCCGAGCTGACGCGTTGAGCCCTCTCCTCACGCGGACGGCCCTCCGCTAGCGGCATCGCGGGCCTCAGCGCGGTGGCGCTCAAACTGCACTCTCAAGTCCTCGCCGGCGAAGTTCAGCATCGAGTGCCGGTCGGCGCCGGCGACTCGCCAGGATGGGCGATCCGACCGGTCAAGCCCGAGCACTACGTGGCTGCCGGGCGCCTTTGGGCTGCGCACGATCAGCCACGTCTGGGACCTCGCCTGGCCGCGGCCGGAGCGGTGACGGCTTCTGCTCGCATGGCTGGAACAGCATCCCGAGATCGAGCGCTCGCTTCTGCTTCTGTGCAACACCAGCACCGAGTCTTAGCCGCGCGCGCGAGCAGCGAAAGCAGAAGTAACGACGGCCGCGTCCCGACCATGGCCCTGGTGCGAACGCTCCACTTCGACCGTCCAGCAATGACCCCCGGATACCCCTGAGCACGAAAATCCCTGACAGACCAGATGCACTGTGTGCCACTGTCACAGTTCCCAAACGCGCTCTCATCGCCG
>JACCUO010000311.1 GCA_013811765.1 Thermoleophilaceae bacterium
CTGCTTGGCCGAGCCGCCGGCGGAGTCACCCTCGACCACGAACAGCTCGGCCAGGCGCGGATCGCGCACCGAGCAGTCGGCGAGCTTGCCCGGCAGCGTGGAGTTCTCGAGCGCGCTCTTGCGCCGCGAGAGGTCGCGCGCCTTGCGCGCCGCCTCGCGGGCGCGGGAAGCCTGCACGGACTTCAGGATGATCGTCCGCGCTTCCTTGGGGTTCTCCTCCAGGAACTCGGCGAGGCCCCGGTTCACGGCGGCCTGGACGTAGCCCTCGACCGGCGGGTTGCCCAGCTTGGTCTTCGTCTGCCCCTCGAACTGTGGGTCGGCGATCTTCACGGAGATGATCGCGGTGAGGCCCTCGCGGACGTCCTCGCCCGACAGGTTGGGGTCCTTCTCCTTGAGCTCGCCCTTCTGGCGCGCGTAGGCGTTGATCGTGCGCGTGAGCGCCGAGCGGAAGCCCGACAGGTGGGTGCCGCCCTCGTGGGTGTTGATGTTGTTGGCAAAGGAGAGGAGGTTCTCCTGGTAGGAGTTGTTCCACTGCAGGGCAACCTCGACCCCGCCAACGTCGCCCGCGTCCTCCACGAACACCACCTTCTTGTGCAGGGCCTCGCGCGTGCCCTGGCCGTGGAGGTAGTGCACAAAGTCCACGATCCCGCCGTCGTACTTGAAGTTCGTCTTCGACCCTTCGCCGCGCTCGTCGGTAAATGCGATCTCGAGGCCCTTGGTGAGGAAGGCCATCTCGCGGAAGCGCTGCTCGAGGGTCTGGTGCTCGTAGTCGATCGTCTCGAAGATCTCGAGGTCGGGCAGGAAGGTGATGCTGGTGCCGCGGCGGTCCGTGGGCTCGCCCCGCTTCAGCTCGGCCGTAGGGGTTCCGCGCACATACGACTGGGTCCACTCGTAGCCGTCACGCCACACGGTCAGGTGCAGGTCCTCGGACAGGGCATTCACCACGGACACGCCCACGCCGTGAAGGCCGCCGGAGACCTTGTAGCCACCGCCCTCGCCGAACTTGCCTCCGGCGTGCAGCACGGTGAGCACCACCTCGGCAGCGGGGCGCTGCTCCTTCTCGTGCATGTCCACCGGGATGCCGCGCCCGTTGTCGGTGACCGTGACCGTGTTGTCCGGGTGGATCGCGATCTCGACGTGATCGGCCTCTCCCGCGAGGGCCTCGTCGACCGAGTTGTCCATCACCTCGTAGATGAGGTGATGCAGGCCGCGCACGCCGGTCGAACCGATGTACATGCCGGGGCGCTTGCGCACCGCCTCGAGTCCTTCGAGGACGGTGATGTTCTCCGCGCCGTAGCTCGCAGACCCGTTCGCCTTGTTCGCTTCCTTCGCCAAGCAGTGCCTTCCGGTCAGCCAAACATGAGAAGGCCCCGGCCCGGGCTCTCGCCGCATCGGGTCGGGGCGCATGAAATCCGACTGGTGATATTAGCAGGCTACCCCTGGGTCCGGACGCTCTGGAGAGCCAAAAAAGACCCGCAAATAGGCACAAAATGGCGACCGGGCGCGCAGTTTGGTTTCCCGGTGTTACGGGACGACGGGCCCGACGCGGAAGCGCAGCGCCTTCAGGGGTGCGACACCCTCGTCGGCGAGCGCCGCGTTGAGGCGCTTCAGGAGGTCCGGCGCGAGCAACTCCAGCTCCTGGGCCCACATAGCCGAGCGGCAATTCAGCGTGAGCTTTCCGACGTGCTCGGAGACCGGGGATGCCTCCGCGGCGAGCGCTGGGCCGGCCACCTCGGGCCAGCAGGCCTGCACGCGCGCAAGCAGTCCCGCGGGCGCCGCCCGCCTCGCCGCGTCCTTCAGCGCAGTTTCGAATGGCCGGGGGGCGGCACGCCTCATGCGGCGAGCTCTCCCGCGCTCGAGGATGCGATGAGCTGCCCATCGGCCACGCGCACGAGCTCCACCCCGTCTTCTCCGGCGCCGGGGACGAGCTCCGCGTCGGTCGTGGTGACCACGCCCTGTCCGCCGGCCCGGAGCAGCTCAGACAAGAGCTCGCGGCGGGCGGCGTCGAGTTCTGACATCACGTCATCGAGGAGCATCAGAGGCGGCCGGGCGCGCTCGGCCGCGAGCACGTCGCGTTCGGCGAACAGGAGGGCGAGGAGGGCCACGCGCTGCTGACCCTGCGAGCCGTAGCTGCGCAGTGACTGCCCGTCGTGGGCCAGGCGTAGGTCGTCGCGGTGAGGGCCGTGGGCGGTGAATCCGCGCTGGAGGTCTGCCCCGCGCCGCTCGAGCAGCTCGGCGGCGAGCTCGCGGGCGTCACGGGCGGGGGAACGCGGGCAATAGCGCACGTCAGCCGGCCCGGGGAGGCCGAGCGCTCGCGCAAGCTCGGCGAAGCGGAGTGCCAGCAGCT
>JACCUO010000324.1 GCA_013811765.1 Thermoleophilaceae bacterium
CTGTGCTCGTAGATGGCCGCGCCCGTCCAGCTCGCCGTCACCATCACGGCAAATACGAAGCCGGACGTGGCGCAGAGCAGGGCGCTCAGCGCGGGGCCGAAGAGAAGCGGGGGTGTGCGCTCGCCCCGTCCCCGCCAGCCACCGCGGACGAACTCGGCCTGCGAGTAGCGCGGCCGGCGGCGCGCCTTGCCTGCGCCGTTCTGCGCCTTGGGAGCCTGCACCCGCACCCCTCGCTTGCGAGAACGGCGTTCGGGCTCGGGCGGCGCGGCGTGCCTACACCACTCCCTCCTGGCGAGCTTGAAAGCTGCGTGCAGGAGGAATGCGGTGGCTCCGGCGAGCAGCGGAATCGAGGTGAGCGCGGGGTGGCGAACGAAGAAGAGCATGTAGGGGCCGCGAAACAGCAGACGCAGCTCCCAGGCGCCGACGACCGTGAGCGGAATCCCGACGACGAGTACCAGGACGGCGGCGCGGCGATGCCCGGCTATCCATGAATGCGAGAGCCAAGCCGCCGGACCCCGGCGGGAGCGGCCGGCTGCGGCGCCCTCCGGTGGCGAGCGCTCGGCGCGACGGATCAGGTACCACGGGAAGAACACGACCCAGGCGAAGAGGCATCCGAGTGCCCAGCCGCGCGAGTGCCCGTGTCGCGGAGCATCCACGAAGACCCAGATCGAGGACCCGACAGTGGCCATCAGGAGCAGCCATCCGAGAATCATCTGTCAAGTCTAGGCCGTGATCGGCGCCCATGTGGGATGCTTACGGGTCGAACTTAGGGCGCCCTAAGTGTTAGGGTGCCCTAAGTGCAGAGGGGCACGGACACGAAACCGCCGCCGGCGGCCCCGGGGCCATCCACCGCAGCGGAGCCAAAGAAGTCCTCACGGATCCGCACCGTGGAGGGTCTTCGCGGGCTCGCGGCACTTCTGGTGGTCTTCGATCACACGGTCGAAAAGGACTGGGGCCTGGGGCCGTGGTCCCAGCAGAACCACGGCATCACCGTCTTCGCGTTGCTGACCGGCTTTCTCCTGTCGAGCCGGTTCCTGCGCGCCCGGCTCGACCGGCGACCCGCCCCCGGGGGGCTTGCCTTCCTCCGCGCCCGCGCAGCCAGGATCTACCCGGGTTACTGGGTCGCGCTGGCGGGCGCAGCCGCCACCATCGGTCTCGGGAGCATGGGCCCGGGGGATCTATGGCGGGTGCTCACGCTGACGCAGACCTTCGGCTCCGACACCCCGTTCGAGGGCATTCTCCCTGCCTGGTCGCTGTCGCTGTTCATGAGCTTCTATCTCGCGCTACCGGTGTGGTCCTGGTGGCGGCGGCGAACCGACCGCCCCGGAGAAGGAGCTGCGTCCCTCCTGCGCCGCGAGGTCTGGTGGCTGCTCGGGCTGGTGATCGCCTCGTGGGTGGTCCGCGTCACCTCGGCGACCGACCCGATTGCCCGCGAGCCTGCCTTCACCCTGTTCGGGCGAGCGGACTGGTTTGCGATCGGGATGATCCTCGCGGTCCTCGTGATCGCACGAGAGCGAGGGCTTGCCCCCCGCCTCCTCGCGCTTGGCCAGATGCCGGGAAGGGTGCTCCTCGCCGCGCTCGGGCTGACGGTGGCGGGTGCCCTCGTCCCGGTGCACTACGAGGAGGTCCGCGACCAGTTCGACACGGCCGCAGGAGCCGCTCTCCTCGCCGGCGCCGTCCTCCACGGGCCTGTGCTGCGCGGGCCGCAGCGGTGGCTTGCCTCCCGGCCGGCCCGGGCGCTCGGCCGGTGGTCCTACGGGATCTTTCTCTGGGGCTACATCGTCCAGAAGCTGATCACACAGACATCCCCCGGCATATCCACCGCGCCCCACCTCGCGCTCACCTTCGCCGGGGCGATCGCCCTCGGCGCCGCGAGCTGGCGCTACATCGAGAAGCCGGCAGCGCGACGCCTCGCCCGCCGCCCGCAGAACCGCCCACGCCATCACCCGTACCCGAGCGCCACGCCGGCGTAGAAGGCCACCACGACCGTGAAGAAGACGGCGTCGAGGCGGTCGAGCACACCCCCGTGGGCCCCGAAGAAGCGGCCCGCGTCCTTCACGTCGAGGTCGCGCTTGACGGCGGACTCGAACAGGTCTCCCACGGGTGCCGCGAGGGCAACGAGGAAACCGATCAAAAGCGCGTCAAG
>JACCUO010000332.1 GCA_013811765.1 Thermoleophilaceae bacterium
CGGTGCTCTTGATCGCGTGCGCGACGGCGTTCTCGGTGCTCATGCCGCCGTCGAAGGCCTCCCTCACGCGGGTGAGGATGAACACGTGATAGTCCATCGAGAGCCCGAACAGCACCACGAACAGGAATAGCGGCAGCCACGCCGTGATCGCTCCGTTTGACTCGAAGCCCAGCAGCCCCTCGCCCCAGCCGTGCTGGAAGACGAGCACCAGCAGGCCGTATGCGGCTGCGACCGAGAGCAGGTTGAGCAGGATCGCCTTCAGCGGGATCACGATCGACCGGAAGGTGACCATCAGCAGCAGGAAGGCCGCCGAGAGCACGAACGCGAAAACGTAGACGATGCTCGACTTCATGCTGTCGTTGAAGTCGCGCGTGCCTGCGGTCTCGCCGCCGACGTATGCATCGGCTCCGTCCACCCCGCCGAGCGTGGCGGGCACCAGGCTCCCGCGCATCACGTCCAGCGCCCGGTTGGACTCCTTGTCGGTGCCGTTGCCGGCGGCGGGGAACGAGATCTCAGCCACCGTCTCGTCCGGGCTCACGTCCACCGAGGCGGGGCCCTCGAACAGGTCCTTCCGCTTAGCGGCGGCTGCTTGCAGCGCCTCGATCCCGTCGTTCACCTTCCCCGAGGTCACATCACCCGCCTTGACCACCACGGTGACCGGGATGCTCTCGCTCGGGAACGCGGCCTGGATGCGGTCGTAGGTCTGCATCACCGCGAGATTGCGGGGCAGTGTCTCGAGGCCGGGCAGCGCGGTGTGCAGCCCGAGCGTGGGCAGCGCGAGCGCCACGAGCAGGCCGCCCGACAGCAGCGCCGACAGAAGCGGGCGGCGAAGGACCCGGTCCACGATGCGCGCCCACAGACCGGCCTCGCTCATTCGGCGCCTGAGCCGGCCAATGCCGGGAACCCGGCCCTTGTCCACCCGGTCCCCGAGCTTCGACAGCACGGCGGGCAGCACGGTGAGGGAGCCGATCACGGAGATCGCCACGACCAGGATCGTGCCGGTGGCAAACGAGGTGAAGGTGGCCGCGCCGGCCAGGTACATGCCGGCCATCGCGATCATCACGGTGAACCCGGAGATCAGCACCGCCCGGCCGGATGTGGCGGCCGCGGCCTGCAGCGCGGCATCCTCGTCGCGCCCGGCAGCCCTTTCCTCACGCTCGCGCCGTAGGTAGAAGAGCGAGTAGTCCACTCCCACGGCAAGCCCGATCAGCAGGACCACAGAGCTGATCGCCTCGTCTACCGGCGCGATCTGGCTGATCGGCCCGATCAAGCCGACCGTGGCGATCACGCCCGAGATCGCCAGCAGCAGCGGCACACCCGCGGCCACCAGCGCCCCGAAGGCGATCACGAGAATCACGAGTGTCAGCGGCAGCGAGGTGAACTCGGCCTTCTTGAAGTCGTCCTCGAAGTTCTTGCCGATCGCCTTCTCGGCACTTGCGTCCCCGAACCCCTCCACGCGCAGGTCCCGGTGGGCACGCTGTGCGGCCGCGATCGTCGAGAGGGCGCCGTCTACCCGTTCCTGGGTCTCGACGGAGTCGCCCGGTATGTCGTACTTGACCAGCGCAGAGCGTCCGTCGGGCGAGATCTGGCCCGTGCTCCCGACCACGTACGGGCTCACGACTCCCTTTACGTGCGGGGTCTTGGCGAGGCGGTCTACGACGTCGTCCACGGCTGCCTTGAACGCGGGATCGCGGGCCTTCAGCGTCTTGCTCTGGATCAGCACCGACTCCTCGGCCTTCTTCGGGAATGCCTGGAAGACGGCCTTGTCCGCGCGGCCGGAGTCCCTCACGCCGCTCTCGTCGGTCTCCAGCGTCTTGGTGCCGATCGTCCCGCCGACCACGATTGAGGTGATCACGAAGGCGAGCCAGCCGAAGATGGCCTTCTTGCGGTGCTGGGCGCTCCAGCGTCCGGCACGCGCTGCGATGTTGTCGGGCTGATTCAAGCTGTCTCCTCGTGTCATGGGGCCGTGCGGCAGAGGCTGGCACCGAAGCGGGAGCACGCCAATGGGGGCTGCCCGGCGTGTGGGGGGTGTGGCTGTCCGCCCCCCGGTGGGCGACCCCGCTACCCGGCCAGCAGGACGCCCAGGCGCCGCACCGGCCCGTCGGCCGCGGGGGGCCAGTCGGCGGGGTCGGGCGGCCACCAGGCGTGCGCGTCGTGCTCGGGGTCGCGGACGACCTCGACCTCGGCGCCCACGGGCAGGTGGGCGAGGCCGGCGAGCATCACCAGGCCGGTCGGCAGTCGCA
>JACCUO010000170.1 GCA_013811765.1 Thermoleophilaceae bacterium
GTCGGCGCGGTGTACAAGCACTGGCCCGCAAAGACGGTGACCGAGGCGGACGACCACCTCTTCTGCCTGCTCACCATGAACCACCACCCCCTGCACATCAACGATGTCTACGCGGCCCAGTCCCAGCAGGGCCGCAACGTGGTGGTGGGCCCGCTCGTGTACTCGCTCGCCCTCGGCATGTCCGTTGGAGATATCTCAGGGAAGGCGATCGCCAACCTCGCCACCGACGAGCTCTCCCACCCGGCGCCCGTGTTCCACGGCGACACCCTCTTCTGCGAGAGCGAGGTGCTCGAGGTCAGGCCCTCGAAGTCGAAGGACGATCGCGGCGTGGTGAAGGTGCACACGCGCGTGCAGAACCAGGACGGCACGCTCGTGGCCGAGTTCAAGCGGGCGGTGCTCGTTCCCCGGCGGTCCTGACGGACGCCGCGTAGCTCTGGGACGCGGCCGTGCTCGGCAAGACGATCTACTGGCTGGCGGTGCTCCTGATCTCCCTGGCGCTGCTCGTGGTGCTGGTTCTGTTCCTCGAATCGCGCGACGACTCCTCGCTCGAGTCGGGCTCGCGGACGAGCGAGCTCGAGACCGCAGGCTATTTGCGCTTGAGTCGGGAGGGCCCGCGTCCGGCGAAGCGGGCGAACACGACTATCCGCTGGGCCGCGCTATAGAGCGGGTGGCAGGCCGTGAGGACCAGCCGGTCGTGACCCACCCGTCGCTTCACCTCGGTCTGTTCGGGTTTCACGATGCGCGTTTTCTCGACGCGGTAGGTGAAGCGCCCGTAGGTCATGTCCACGATCACGGGATCACCACGCTTGAGCCGGTCGACCTTGCGAAACGGTGCCAGGTAGGTCGTGCGGTGCCCTGCGATCGCCACCGTGCCGCGCTGTCCCGGTAGCGGCGTGTCGCTGTAGTGGCCCGGCCCCTTTCGCAGGTCATCGGTGTCGGTGCCCTCGATCACGAAGTAGGAGCGGTCCTGCGTCGGTAGGGCGATCTTTCCGATGGCGTCGCCGCGAAGCGGCTTGCGCTCGAACACCCGCCGCGGCGCGCTGGCGAGGGCATTGCCCAGCCGGTCCTGCTGGCGGTTGGCGAAGAAGGAGGAGATCGGCTCCTGCCAGGCCACGGTGACGCCCGCGTCCACGATCAGCAGCGCGCCGGTGACCATCAGCACCGATGAGAGAAAACGCGTGACCTCTCGTGTGGGGCTCCGGTGCGCGGGGGACATGCTGCGTGAGTCTAGAAGCGGCACCAGGAAGCGGCGGCGCACCGGAAGCGGCACCGCATAGGTGTCTCAGTGCCGCGGATCGCCCCCGGATGACGCCGGCGGGCGCTCCTCTGCCGCTAGCGAGGTGATCGTGAGCAAGCCACGCGAGGCCGCCTCGAGGACCTCGGTGGCCTCCTCCTCGCTCCGCGCGTATAGCTCCACCAGCATGTGCACCACGATCCGGCTGTCCCCCTCATGCTTGTGGAAGCGCACGTGGGTGAAGAACTCGCGTGTGCCGTGGTCGCCGAATGCCGCGAAGGAGAGCGAATCGGCCGCCTCCGGGCCCGAGCAGGAGTCCACCTCGTCAGCGTCGATCGCGACCATGCAGGAGGCCACCCACGGCATGCCGGTGACCATCCGCTCCCAGCGATCGTCGACCGCCTCGATCCTGCTTACCCTGCGCCCGTTCTCCTCGTAGAAGGCGAGGCTGAGGTGGGGCTGGTCGTGCATGCAGTCGAGGCACTGCACGACCGCCTCCTGCACCTCCTCGACCGGCTCGATCGCTTCGGCGGTCTCGGGCTCCACCTTCAGGATGCCCTCGTAGTGAAGCTGGACCTCGAGGTTCTGTGACCAGCACCGATAGCAGCGCAGCCAGCTTGACTGTGTACCGACGGAGTCGGCGGCTGAGCCCTCCATCAGCCCATTATGCTCGCAGAGGTGAAGCGGGGTGTCTCCGGTGCGATCTCCTCCCTTGCGGGCATCCTGCTCGCCGGTGCCCTCCTGACCGGATGCCTCGGGGAATCCGATCCGG
This sequence comes from Thermoleophilaceae bacterium, assembly GCA_013811765.1. Taxonomy (GTDB): domain Bacteria; phylum Actinomycetota; class Thermoleophilia; order Solirubrobacterales; family Thermoleophilaceae; genus JAAYBF01. Next base: position 2,007 of record JACCUO010000170.1, read on the forward strand.
AGCCCAAGCGGATCTCCGGTGCACCAAAGGAGGTGGCGGACGTGGTCGCGCGCCTGGAGCGGGTTACCCGCCGCGGGCAGTTCGCCGAGCTCTGCGACGACCTCTTCACGCGTTCGGCCCGTAGCCGGGCGGGCGGGAACGATTGCGTCGAACTGCTCCGTGCCACGGCCAAGGATGTGCGTGATGCCCGCATCAGGCTGCTGGAGGTGAAGATCCAGGGGACGCGCGCCCGTGCCCGTGTGCGCACCGTCGCCGAGGGCCAGGCGGCCGTGGAGGAGACGATCGATCTCGTGCGCGAGAGGGGGCGCTTCCGGATCGCGGCGCTCCGCGGGTAGGCCGGTGGCTCGCCCAGGCGAGGAGCGCGCGAGCGTCCTCCCGATCACGGGCGTGGTGCTCGCCGGCGGGCGAGGGAGCCGACTGGGTGGGGGCAAGCCGGGTGTGATGCTGGCGGGGAGGCCGTTGATCTCCTATCCGCTGGCCGCCCTGGTTGAGGCCTGCTTCCGCGTGGCCGTGGTCTGTAAGCGGGCCACCGACCTACCGCCGCTCCCGCCGGGGGTCGAGCGCTGGGACGAGCCCGATGAGCCCCGCCACCCTGCGGCCGGGATAGCCCATGCGCTGGAGCGAGCCGGCGATTCGATCCTCGTCTGCGCGGCGGATATGCCGTTCGTGACCGCGGAGGCGTGTCTGCGCGTGGTGGAGGCGGCCG
>JACCUO010000010.1 GCA_013811765.1 Thermoleophilaceae bacterium
GCCCATATTGCGCGAGCGCGAGGTGTTCCTAGCGTCGAACCTGACCAGCGAGCCGTCGCTCGTAAGCCCAAACCCAGTCCGGTTGTTGCTGAAGTTGTTGCGCTGCGCATCCGCTACGGACGCGAGCGGTGCGAGGACTCCAAGTGCCACGAGTACGACCAATGTCTTGCGCATGAGGATCTCCCTGTTGAGTTCGGGTTACCTCTCCTTCGCGGAGGGGTGGCCCGTGGCTCAATCCGGATGCGCCAACTTCTCGTCGGGAGGGCAGGATGCGCCGATTCTTGGCAGAGGAGCCGTCGGGTCTCACGCGCGCCCGGGGCGCGCCAGATCAGCGCAGGCCGACGAGGTCCACGACGAAGACCAGCGTCTCGTCGGGACCGATGACCCCGCCCGCGCCGCGCTTTCCGTAGGCGAGGTCCGGCGGGATAGTTATCCGTCGGCGTCCGCCGACCTTCATGCCCTGGACGCCCTGGTCCCAGCCGGGAATGACCTGCCCCTGACCGAGGCCGAACTTGAACGTCTTGCCGCTGTCCCACGAGGCGTCGAACTGCTTGCCGGTGGCCCACGAGACGCCGACGTAGTGGACCTCAACCTTGTGACCGGCGGTGGCCTCCTCGCCGTCACCGACGGTGATGTCCTCGAGCTCGAGCTGGTAGGACGGTGGCTGGTCGGCGGGGACGTCCACCTGGGGCTTCCCGTTCATGGCCATGGTCCGGCAACCTACCGATTGGCCTGCACAGGCGTCTATCGCCTGCTGCGTATGCCGACGGGTGCTAGAAAGCCGCGTATGACCGACTCCCCCGTACTCCTGATCACCGGCGCCAGCAGCGGCATCGGTGCCGCCACCGCCAGGCACGCCGTGCAGGCCGGATGGCGGGTCGTGCTCGCCGCCCGCTCGGAGGACAAGCTCGAGGCGCTCGCGTCAGAGCTCGGCGGCGAGGACAAAGCGATCCCGGTGCGCTGCGACGTCACGAACTGGGATGACCAGCAGGCAGCGGTTGCCGCGTCGACCGATGCGTTCGGGCGCCTTGACGCTTCCATGGCCAACGCGGGGTTCGGCGCGAAGCGCGGCTTCCTGGAGGAGAGCGTCGAGCACTGGAGGGCGATGGTGGACACGAACGTCTTCGGCTGCGCGCTATCGATCCGGGCCGCGCTGGGCCACTTTCGGGCCCAGAACGCGGGCCACATGCTGCTGACCGGCTCGGTGGCCGGTCGCCGGGCGATGCCTGGCTCGCTCTACTCGGCCACCAAGTGGGCCGTCACTGCGATGGGCGAGAGCCTGCGGGCGGAGGTGGCGGACTCGCCGATCAAGGTCACCCTGATCGAGCCCGGGATGGTGGACACGCCGTTCTTCGACGACCGCCCGAGCGGTGCCCTCGAGCCCGACGACATCGCCCGTGCCGTGACCTACGCCCTCTCCCAGCCCGCCCACGTTGACGTGAACGAGATCCTCGTGCGCCCGGTCAACCAGGCGCCCTGAGAGCAGTCGCGAGGCGTTCTCACTCGGCGTTCTCGGCGCTGTAGCCCTCGACCGCCTGCCTTTGCTCAGCCTGGGTCGAGTGGGGGCGCCGCTCGAAGTAGCGCAGGGGCAGGGCCACTCCCGCCTTCGCGGCCGCGAGCTCGAAGGCCACAAGCGTCCGGGACCGGTCCTCCCCGTGCTCGCGCGCGTGGTCGTAGGCGTCGAGCTCGCAGCGAGCGCCCAGCTCCTCGAGAAAGGCCACGTGGTGCCCCCTCGTGGCGGCGGTGCCGTAGCCGTAGCGGGACACCGCCCGCTTTGTCTGCTCGCCTCCCAGCGTGTTCTCGTCGAACAGATGGGGCCTCAGCCGGTCGAGCGCGGCGCTGGATGCGTCAGGGCCATCGACGAACTCCGCGAGGGACTCGAGCGCCGCCGCGGACTTCTCGTTGCGCATGTCCATCGGGTAGTCCTTCTGCTCCTGGCGACGCCACTCGGCCTGCGAGCGCAGATAGTCGCTCAGCACGTTCTCCAGCCCTCCTCGATCGGATCGCCATTTGAGCCCGCCGCGATCCGGCGGACAAGATCACTCTAGGGATCGGCGCGCCGGGCCCGTGCCGCCGAGACGCCCCCTAGGGTTCAGGCGTGCGCGGCTCGCCCTACGCCTACGCATTGGTGGACATGGACGCTTTCTACGTGAGCGTCGAGCTTCAACGGCGCCCGGAGCTGCGCGGGCTGCCGGTGGTTGTGGCGGGCAGCGGGCCACGCGCGGTCGTGACCACCGCGAGCTATGAGGCACGCAGGTTCGGGGTCTTCTCCGCCACGCCCGCCTCACGGGCCCGGCGGCTCTGCCCCGACGCCGTCTTCGTGGCGCCGGACTTCTCCCACTACCGCGAGCGGTCCGCGGAAGTGATGCGTGTGCTCGGCGCGCAGATCGAGCGCGTGGAGGTCGTGGGCCTGGACGAGGCCTACCTCGACCTGTCCGGCCTGGAGCGTCCCAAGGCGGCCGCCAGGCAGGTGAAGGCGGCCGTCACGGCGGCGACGGGGCTGGGATGCTCGATCGGGGTGGGGCCCAGCAAGCTGGTGGCGAAGGTGGCCTCCGACGCCGATAAGCCGAACGGGTTCCTGGCGCTGACCGCCGATGAGGCGCGGCGGCGCTTTGGCGAGCGCTCGCCCGGTCTGATCCCCGGCATCGGGCCAAAGACCGTCGAGCGCCTGGAGCGACGCGGAGTGAAGACCCTCGGCGCGCTCGGGGGACTTCCCGATGCCACGTTGGTGGAGTGGTTCGGCGATCGACTCGGCCCCCATCTGGGCCGGCTCGCCCGGTTCGAGGACGAACGCCGGATCGAAACCATCCGGGTGCGCAAGTCGGAGTCACGCGAGACGACCTTTGACCACGACCTGCGCGGGCTTAGGGCACTCGAGCCGGTCCTCGGTCAACTCACGGGCCGGCTTTGCGAAGACCTCGCCCGCCACGGCCGGGCCGGCAGGACGGTCGCGATCAAGGTGCGCCTCGATGACTTCTCGACCCTCACTCGGGCGCGCACCTTGAGGGTGGCCACGAGCGACGCCCAGGTGGTCGGGGGCGTTGCCCGCGAACTGCTGCACGCGCTCGATCCCACACGGCCGGTCAGGCTGCTCGGGGTGCGCGTGGCCGGTCTTGACGAAGTGGAGGGGGAGCCAAGAGGCCCCGCGGACCAGCTGCGGCTGTCCCTCTAGCTGCTCGCCCCACCCCCCGTTCCGGCGGGCACAGCGCGGGCGACCGTCATTCGGTGGCCCAGACCACACCCGTGCTCCCGAACCTGAGCCGGTGCTTGGTGGCGGCGGTCAGGTCCCAGTCGCGGCCCGCGGCAAATGGACCACGGTCGATGACGGGGACGGTGACCGACCGGCCACGGTGACGGAAGGTCACGCGCGTGCCGCACGGCAGGTACTTGTGCGCCACGCCGAGGCGACCCGAGGTGAGCGCCCCACCGCACGCGGTGCCGTTGCCGTACAGCCCGGGGCCATACCAGGAGGCGTGCCCGGGGCGATAGACGTACACCCGCCTGAGCCGGTCGCTCGCCGCTGCCGCCGTACCGTCGCCGGCGAAGCGCACACGCAGGCGGTAGATGCCGGGATGGCCCGGGCGAAACGCCGCCCTGAACCGGCCGCCGCTGCGCGTGCGGATGCGGTCGACGGTCTTCCAGCCGCGGCGGGTGCGCAGCTGCAGGCGAAGCGTGCGCCCGCGAAGGCGTGGCACCAGCCTGCCCTTCACGCGCACGGCGCGCCCCCCGAGCACGTGGCGAACCGACTGCGCCGCGAGGTCGGCCACCACGGTCACGCGCCGGGAAGCGCTCGGGGCCGCGGTGCCCTGCGCCACGGCCCGGTAGGACCCCGAGCGGGTGGCCTTGACGGTGAACCGATAGGAGCCGTCGGCCCGGGTCTTGGAGGTGGCCACCGAGTGAAAGCCGTGTCCGCCCACGGCGTGCTCCAGGCGGATCGGCGTACCGGCTGTCCGGGGGGTCACGAAACCGCTGATGGCGACCCGCTTGCCGTAGCGCACCTTCTGGCCCTTACCCGCGCCGAGGATGCTGATTTCGGCCGATGGAACTCCCGCGGCGCCGCTGGCGCCGGATATCTGGGCGGCGGCAGTCCCGCCTGAAATGCTGCACGCGACCGACAGGACGAGCAGCAGCCCGCGGCCACGCAGGGTGAATTGCGTGTTCAAACATGCCTTTCTGCGGCCTTCTGTGCCTACGGGGTTAGCTGTCGGACTCGCGCCGCATTGGGCAGCGCTACGACTGGATCACCAGCCGATTCGCCCCGACCGCCTGAGAGGCGGCAGTGGGTCCCCCGTCCGCGCGCCCCGTGGGGGAACGCAGTTCGGCAAAGCCGAATTGAACGAGGGGCGGAAGATAGAGAACGTGGCGGACGGAAGTGTGATCTCCATCACACGCGGGGTGCTCTGCAACGGGTCTCCCAACGCCCCAGGCGAGCTCGCGGCCTGCACGGAGGCGATAGTCGCCGCGGTCGGCGGCTGGTGCGACGAGCCGGGATCCCCGCACCGGCCCGCGCAACGCTCATAATTCCCGCATGAAGACCCAGCCGCTGCGCGCGGCGCTGGCGCAGATGAACTCGACGGTCGGCGACATCGCGGGCAACGCCGCGCGCATCGCCGAGTTCACCGGCCGCGCGCGCGCGGAGGGCGCCCAGCTCGTGGTCTTCCCGGAGCTGGCGCTCACGGGATACCCCCCCGAGGACCTGCTGCTCAAGACCCACTTCCTGGCCGTCGCCGGCGCGGCGCTGAAGGATCTCGCCGCGAGCACTCGCGGGATCGTTGCGCTGGTGGGCTTTCCCGAGCGGGCAGACGACGTCTACAACTCCGCGGCGGTACTGGCCGACGGCGAGGTCGCGGCGGTCTACCGAAAGATGCACCTACCCAACTACGGGGTCTTCGACGAGCAGCGCTACTTCCAGGCGGGCGCGCAGCCGGCTACGTTCGACTTGGGCGGCGTGAGGATCGGCCTGACGATCTGCGAGGACATCTGGGAGCCGGGGCACCCGGCAACCGCCGAGTCGCTCGCCGGCGCCGAGGTGATCGTGAACCTCTGCGCCTCGCCCTACCACCTGGGAAAGGGGCTGGAACGCGAGCGCATGCTCGCCCAGCGCGCCCGGGACAACCTCGTATCCGTCCTCCTCTGCAACGCGGTTGGCGGCCAGGACGAGCTGGTATTCGACGGCCAAAGCGTGGCGCTCGACCAGGCGGGAGGGCTGCTGGCCCGCTCCCCCCAGTTCGAGGAGGCGCTCACCCTATGCACGGTTCAGCCCGGCCCGGTCGCGGCCGCCCGGCTGCGCGACCCTCGCCATCGCGCGGCGGTACGCCGCGAGCGGGGGTCGGACGGGATGTCCGCCAGGTCGCTGGCTTCGCTCGACGCGCCCACGGCGGATGCGCCCGCGCTGGAGGGGTTGGTGGCGGGGTTGCTCTCCCCCGAGGCCGAGGTCTACGCGGCGCTGAGGACCGGCCTGCGCGACTACACGGAGAAGAACCGCTTCGAGCGGGTCGTCCTCGGGCTCTCCGGTGGCATCGACTCCGCACTGGTGGCGCTGCTGGCGGTTGACGCGCTCGGTCCGGAGCGCGTGAGCTGCGTGGTCATGCCCTCGCCCTACTCCTCGAGCGACACCCAGTCAGACGCACGCGCGATCGCCGGCAACCTGGGCGCCGACCTGATCGAGCTGTGCATCGAGGCGCCGATGGCGGGCTATGACGACCTCCTGCGTGAGGCCTTCGCGGGTCGCGACCCCGACATCACCGAGGAGAACCTTCAGGCGCGGATTCGCGGCAACCTGCTGATGGCGCTGTCCAACAAGTTCGGGTGGCTCGTGCTCACGACCGGAAACAAGTCCGAGCTCTCGGTGGGCTACGCGACCCTCTACGGCGACATGGCCGGCGGCTTTGCCGTGCTGAAGGACGTCTTCAAACAGTGGGTCTACCGCCTCGTGGAGTGGCGCAACGGACAGGACGAGCAGGGCCCGGTGCCGGCGTCGGTCCTCGACCGCCCGCCCTCGGCGGAGCTGCGCGAGGAACAGCGTGATGACCAGACCCTCCCCCCCTACGAAGTCCTCGACGCCATCCTCGCCGGCTATGTCGAGCAGGACCTCGACGCCGCCGACCTCGAGGCCCAGGGCCACCCGGTCGATGACGTGGAGCGGGTGATCAGGATGGTCGACCGCGCCGAGTACAAGCTCCGCCAGGCGCCGCCAGGGATTCGCATCTCCACAAAGGCATTTGGCCGCGACCGCCGCCTTCCGATCACGAACCGCTACGAGAGTCGCACGTAGGGCGAAAAGCTCAGCGCTCGCCGTGACGAGGTGGGCTCAGCGCGGGCGCGGGCGCACCGCGAGGGTCACGCGAGAGAGGGCGCACAGGCGACCCTCGTCGTCGGTGAACTCCACCTCCCAGACCGAACTGGTCCGCCCACGGTGCCGGCACCGTGCCTCCGCGTGAACCGTGCCGCGGGTCACGGGCCGCAAAAAGCTCGTGTGGTTCGACTGGCCGAAGGCGATGTTGCCCTCGGGCTCGACCGCCCGGGTGGTCGTGGCGGAGGCAAGCGCCTCGGCCATCGCGGCGTAGGCACCGCCGTGCACGGGCCCGAACGGCTGGCGCACCACATCCGTGACCTCGAAGCGGCCGCGTGCCAGCTCCTCCCCCATCTCGGTGATCTCGAATCCGAGCGCGGCGTCGAGCGTCTGCGTCGAGCGCTCGCCGAGGTCGTGCGTGTCAGCCACCGCTTGCAGGCTATCTTTCCCCGCTGATGGCCACCTTCGATCAACTCTCCGCGGAGCAGCGAGCCATCGTCGAGCTCGTCCTCAAGCAGGGTCAGAACTACGGCCAGCTCGCGGAGATGCTCAGCATGACCGAGGCGCGCGTGGCGGAGCTCGCGCGCGACGCGCTTATGACCCTGTCTCCCGTGAGCGCAGCGGCGGTGGACGAGGACTGGCGAGGGCCGATAGCCGACTACCTCCTCGGACAGCAGCGAGAGCTGGAGGCAACCGCCACCCGCGGGCACATGCGTGGCTCCGAGAGCGCACGCGCATGGTCTCGCTCGCTGCTGGACTCGCTCGAGCAGTTCTATGACCCCGCGGACCTCCCGGCGATTCCCGAGCCCGAAGCGGCCGCTCCCAGCGCCCGGCGCACGGGTCGGCTCCAGCAGCGCAAGAAACCTGCTCAGGAACCTTCGGACGATGTCGAGCCCGGGCAGGACCAGCTCTCCCCCGAAGCCCAGGCGATCGTGCGCCGGCGGAGGGTCGCGGGTGCCGCCACGTTCGCTGCGCTCGGTCTGCTCGCCCTGCTGGTGTGGCCAGTCGGGCTGCTCACCGGAGGCGACGACGACGAGAAGGCCGCCGCCTCAAAGGACCGGCGCCCGCCCGCCCGTGTGGTGGGGCAGCTCGTGCTGAGATCCATCGAGGGTGCCAAGGGCATGGGCGTGGCAGCCGTGGCCCAGCGTGGCAAGTCCCGCTCGTTGATCGTGCAGGCCCGCCTGCCTGCCAACGCCAACCGCGAGGCCTACGAGGTATGGCTCTACAACTCCGACAGCGACGCGCGCTCCCTCGGCGCACAGGTCACCGACGGCCGCGGCACCTTCCAGGGCGCGAGCGTCCTACCCGCCGACTTCGGCCGCTTCAAGTTCATCGACGTCTCGCTCGAGAACGTGGACAGAGAACCGGCCCATTCGGGCAAGTCGGTGCTGCGAGGGAGGATCGACCAGTTCGAGCTCCCACCCTCCGGGGCCCGGCAGCCGGGCACCCAGACGCAACCCTGAGCCCGCGGCGCACCGATGGTCTCCCTCACTCCGGGATCAGCTTGCCGGGGTTCATGATCCCGTCCGGGTCGAGCCGCTCCTTGGCCGCCCTCAGCACGTCGAGGCCCAGCTCGCCGACCTCGCGACCCATCCAGGGCGTGTGGTCGCGCCCTACGGCGTGGTGGTGGCTGATGGTCCCTCCGCTCGAGAGGATCGCGTCACATCCAGCGCTCTTGGCCGCCCACCACTGGTCCAGCGGGGCCTCCCCTTGCAGGCGGGCGATGAAGGTGAAGTAGAGCGATGCCCCCGCCCCGTACAGGTGGGAGACGTGGCACATCACGAGGGGCGGAGTTCCTCGGGCGGCGAGCGACTCTCGGAGGGCGCCGGCCACGGCCGCGTAGAGGTGGTGCAGGTTGCTCCAGGTGGTGGCCGTCTCCAGGGTCTCGACCATGACGCCCCTGTCGAGCATCTCGTCGCGCAGGTAGGGCGCGGAGAAGCGTGCTTTCAGCCAGGAGCGCCCGGGGCCCCGCCCGAGCGCGACGCCGCCTGCGGCACGCAGGAGCCCGGCGGTGCGCCCACGCCGGCGCGCGACGTCGTCCGGAGCCCCCTCGAACCCGGCGAAGGCCAGACAGCCGTCCTCGTGCCCGCGCAGGCGCAGGTAGGCGTCCGCGCTGCGCTCACCCACGCCTCCCCTGGCGGCGAGCGCCTTGGACAGGCGCGTCTCGTGCGTGTCGGAGAGCCGAGCCACGTCGGGCGCGGCGCCCGCCTGCTCCAACAGGCGGTAGGCCTCGGTGCCCTCCTCGAAGGACCGGAAGGACCACGCCTCGTAGTGCCTGGCCT
>JACCUO010000098.1 GCA_013811765.1 Thermoleophilaceae bacterium
GGATTCTCCTTGCGCTCCGCCTTGGTCATCTTGCGGATGACGAGCGAGCCCTCGTCCACCTGCTCCTGGACCTGCTTAAGCTTTTCCTCGCGCCGCTTGTCCTGCTGCTCGCGCACCGTCCTCGCCATGGTGCGGATCCTTTCGCTTTGAACGCCGTGCTTCCCTACCCTACCGCGGCGCGAACCTGGAAACGCTTCGCGCCGCACACCGAACGTGTCGTTGGCGGGGAGGACGCTGTCACGACTCGTCGCTCTCGGGGTCGCGGTAGACCCGCTTGCGCCAGGGGGGCCTTATTCCCTCCTCGAGGGGACGGTAACGGCGGCGGCCGAGCGACTCGAGCGGGATCAGGCGGATCCCCTCCGAGGTCGTGGTGCGCTCGCGCATGTCGCGCCCGGGAAGGCGCCGGCGGTAGCCGCGCGCGCTGTCGAGCGGGATGTGCCCCGCGTGGCTGCCGCGGGACACGCGCGTCCAGCCGGTCGGAGGCCCCCAGCGGTTGCGACAGGCCTTCTGCTTGCACCACTGGTAGTGCCCGTGCGAGGTCGAGCGCACGGCCACCCCGCCCCGGCGGTCGATCCGCACGTGGTGGGCCTCCCAGTCGTCGGGGTGGTAGCCCGGGTAGCGCGAGCTGCCCCTCACCGCCCTGCCCGCCAGCTGCGCGAGGGCGCTGCGCCTCCACAGCTTGTCCGAGCCCGCGAACGTCGAGTTGGAATCGGGGTAGTAGAACCAATACTGGAGGTAGGTCCGGCCGCCGCGGCGCACCACCCGCGTGTAGACGGTGGCGCGCCGACCGGCGTGGCTGCGGTGCGCGTCGAGGTCGCGATCGTCCGGTGCGTCCGCACAGCGGCGCTCCCTGCACTCCCGCCAGTCGACCGGCAGCTGGGCCTCACCCGGCTCGTAGGCGAGGTTGGGCGCGTGGCGGCGCAGCAGCTGGGCGTCACTCGGGCCATAGGCCGCTGCGAGCCCGGTGGCGCCGTCATCGCATCCCCCTCGCGCCGCACACACGATGCGGTGTGTCAGGAAGCCGCCGAAGGATCGCCCGTCTACGCTCGCGCCGGCCACTCCCGCAGCCGCTCCGAGTGCCAGCGCCGCGAGCAGCACGAGGCCGATCCACTCGATCGCCGCCTGACCCTGCTCGGATCGCATGCCCGCAACGCTAGGCCGTGGACGCGCACCGCCGGCACTGCTCCCGCTACGACTACGTGACGATGCTTATCGCCCGGGCTATTCGCGGAAAAACTTGACCCCGGAGGCTTGGCGCACGATGTGCGATCACGTCCGCGCCGGGTTACCGCATGGTTACATTGGGTAGTAGTTAGGTCTATTAGGCTGGTACCGCGCCTAGCCGTTCCCGGATAGTCGCTCGGGGAGGGCAACGAGCGCAGCCCTATCTCCGCCCAGCCGTTCCAGAACACCAGCGCCACTGCCGGACCCGGCAGAAGCGCTGTCTTGCATCCCAAATGTCTAGCCAGAGGAGGCCGACTCCAATGAGTCAGTCCAAGCAGAAGATCGTTCAGTACCTCAACGAAGCCCATGCCACAGAGGTCGGATTGGTTCGGGTGCTGCAGTCGCAGATCGCGATGACGCCCGCCGGGTCCTACCGCACCGGGCTCGAGACGCATCTGCGGGAGACACGCGCTCACGGCGAGCGTCTGCAGAATCGGCTCAGCGAGCTTGGCAGTGGCAGCAACCCGCTGCAGGCGGGCGTCGGGGTGGCGGGAGGCGTAATCACCCAGGTGCTGGCGCTCGCCAAGACCCCGCTCGATCTCGTGCGCGGGGGGGGCGGTGAGGAGAAGGTGCTGAAGAACGCCAAGGACGCCTGCGCCACCGAGGCGCTTGAGATCGCGACCTACACGGCGCTCGAGCGGCTCGCGCGGTCGGTCGGCGACACCACGACGGCCGACCTCGCCGGCTCGATCCGCGGCGATGAGCAGAAGATGCTCGAACGGATTCTCGATGAGATTCCCAAGCTCACCGAGGCGGTAGTCCGGGCCGAGGTCGAGGGCAACGGCTCCTACGACCTCTCGAAGACGGGAGCGGCCGACGCGGTGCGCGATGTCGGCGAGAGCGCCAAGAAGACGGCTCGCGGCACCACGGCCCGCGCGAAGAAGGGTGCCCGCCAGACCCGCAAGGTGCCGGGCGTGGCTCAGGCCGAAGGACAGGTCAAGGGCGCGGTGGCCTCGGAGGAAGACCTCGCGATCGCCCGCTACGACAAGCTCACGGTCGATGAGATCGGGAGCAAGCTGAGCGAGCTCTCCCAGATCGACCTGGCCAAGGTCGACTCATACGAGCGCAAGAACCAGAACCGGACCACGGTCCTCGACAAGATCACAACCCTGCGCGGGGACGAGCCGTGGCCCGGCTATGACGAGCTCTCGGTCGCCGAGATCGAGTC
>JACCUO010000121.1 GCA_013811765.1 Thermoleophilaceae bacterium
GGCCGCCGACGACTACGACCCCCAGAGCCAGGATCGGGAGGAGTCCCCGGAGGCCACCCAGAACGCCATCGACGGCAACCTCAGCACGGTCTGGGACACCGAGCGCTACCGGGGTGACTTCCAGAGCCTCGGCAAGGACGGCGTCGGTCTCTACGTGGACGCGGCCCGGCCCGTCGCCGGGCGGCGGATCGACCTCGCCACCCCGACTCCCGGCTTCACGGCCTCCGTCTATGCCGCGAACAACGTGCCCGCGGACATCGCCGGGTGGAGCAAGGTAAGCGAAGACACGCAGGTTGACCAGGATGAGCGCATCAGGCTCGACACGCGGCGCAAGCGGTACCGCTACTACCTCGTCTGGATCACGGCGCTGCCGGAGGGCGACAAGGCGGCGATCGCCGAGCTGACCCTGCAGCGTTAGTCAGCCGCGCTCCCGCGCGTGGCGCTCGAGCGCCAGCTCCACGAGCCTGTCGAGCAGTTGCGGATACGGCAGCCCGCTCGCCTCGAAGAGCTTCGCGTAGACGCTTGTCTGCGTGAAGCCGGGAATCGTGTTCAGCTCGTTGAGCAGCACACGCGCGCTTCCGCCCGGATCCTCGACGAAGAAGTCGCAGCGGGCCATCCCGGCGCAGCGTGCCCGCGTGAACGCCTCCAGTGCCATGGCACGCACCCGTTCGCGCACCGGCTCGGGCAGGCGTGCCGGCACCACCAGCTCCATTCCCCCCTCCCGGTACTTGGCCCCGTAGTCGTACCACTCGCCCTCCAGCACGATCTCCCCCGGCATGGACGCCTGCGGCGTCTCGTTGCCCAGCACCGAGCATTCGACCTCCATGCCGTGCGCCATGGCCTCCACGATCACCAGCGGGTCCTGCGCGAAGGCCGCCTGAAGCGCCGCGGGAAGCTCCCCCGTGGCGGTGACCTTCGAAATGCCCAGCGAGGAGCCCATCCGGGCCGGTTTCACGAAGACCGGCAGGCCTAGCTCGGCGAGCGCCGAAGGATCGTCTCCCTCCCGCACAGCGGCATAGCGGACCTGCGGAACCCCGGCGCTCTGCATCAGGTCCTTGAAGATCACCTTGTCCATGCAGACCGCGGAGGCGAGGACCCCCGCGCCTGCGTAGGGCACGTCGAGCACCTCGAGGAGCCCCTGCACCGTGCCGTCCTCGCCGTAGGGGCCGTGGAGCGCGGGAAAGGCAACCGCGCAGTCGAGCAGGCCGCCCGCCGGGTGAAGCCTGACCGGCTCGCCCCGGTGGGTCCAGCGGCCCTCGCGCGAGATCTCCACTGCCACTGGCTCGTGGCCCGCCTCCGTGAGTCCGGCGCTGACTGCTGCGGCAGAGGCGACCGACACCTCGTGCTCACTCGAGCGGCCCCCCTCGAGGACGGCGACCCTCACGGCGTGGGGGGGGCCGGCGGGGACGGTGGATCGGGCGCCGGGCCGGGGTCCTCGAAGCGCCCGACGATCAGCACGACCGTCCTGCCCCGCTCCACCTCCACCCCGGCACCGGGCCGTTGCACGAGCACGGTCCCATCCTCCTTCTCGTTATCGGTGGCGCGCTCCCTTACGGTGCCCTGGAGGCCGTCGGCCCGCAACATCCTGAGCGCATCCTCTTCGGACAGTCCCTCGACGTCGGAAACCCTCACCTCCTCCACCTCCTGAGCGCCCTCGGACACCGTGATCGTCACGCGGTCCCCGGCGTCGAGCTTGGTGCCCTCGCCGGGCGACTGGGCGATCACCTCGTCCTTCGGCTTCTCAGACGCCTGCATCTGGACCTGGACGGTCAGGCCCTCCCGGTCGAGGCGCGACTCCGCAGACTCGCGCGAGAGGCCGACCACGTTAGGCACCGCGATCCGCTCCGCCCCGGAGCTCACGAACAGGCGCACCCGTGAGCCGCGGTCCACCTCGGTGCCCTCCGCGGGCGAGGTGCCGACCACGAAGCCCTTCTTCACATCGCTCGAGGCCTGTGAGTCCGCAGTGACCTTCAGGCCCGCCTTCTCGAGCTCCTTGAAGGCACGCTG
>JACCUO010000144.1 GCA_013811765.1 Thermoleophilaceae bacterium
TCCTCCGCGTTTCTCGACCAGCGCGACGTACGGCTCTCGCCGGGCGACACGTTCACCAGCGGGAGCTACACGATCACCTACCAGCGCGCGACGGCAAAGCTCGGCGGGGACACCGCCGGCACGGGAGCGCCGATCACCTTCGGCGCGGTGCTGCGGGCACGCGACGAAAACGGCAAGACCTTCACGCTGCGGCCATCGCGCAACTTCTACCCCACCCAGGACACCTCGAAGGGGGCCATCGGCCGCTTCTTCGAGGGCGAGGCCACGAGTGAGGTCGATGTCCGGTGGGGACTGCAGCGCGATCTCTGGGCAGCGGTGCGGCCGGATATCAGCGCACTCGACGGCCCCATCCGCGAGGCCAACGCCAAGTTCGCGCGCTCCAGCGGGGACGTCCAGGCGCTCGTGATCGCCGCGATCGCCGAGCGCTACCGCCGCGACCCTCCACCCGCCACTTTCCGCGCGATCGTCTCTCCGCTCGTGTCGTGGATCTGGATCGGCGGGGCGATCATTCTCCTCGGCGCCCTGATCGCGGCATGGCCTTCTCCGGAGGCGCGGCTGCGGCGGGTCCGGAGCCTCTACGCCGCACGCCTTGGCCGCGACCTGCGCGCGGAAGCGTGAGAGCCTGGCGGAAGCGTGAGAGCCTGGTGCGGTGCTCACTCGCACGTAGGCTTCAGTGAGTGGAGTACGCCCTTGCCCTGATCGTGCTCCTGTGCCTCGTCGCCCTCGTGGTGGTGGCCCCGCTGCTTCGTGACGAGCAGTCCCACATGCCGGGGGAGGGCGCCCGGGACGAGCTCGAGGCTGCCAAGGAGGCCAAGTACCGCGAGATACGCGACGCGGAACTCGACCTTCAAATGGGCAAGCTGTCAAAGGAGGACCACCGTCTGATCGACCGTGAGCTGCGCTCTGAGGCGATCGAGATCCTCCAGCGGCTCGACACGGTCGAGGGCAGGGCGCAAGACTCCTGAGGGGCGGCTTCCCGCTACCCTCCCGGTCGATGGAAGCGATCCTCAGCGGCCTGCAGATCATCTTGTCCGTTTCCCTGATCGTCCTAATCCTGCTGCATTCGGGCAAGGATGCCGGGCTCTCGGGGGCCTTTGGCGTGGGATCGGGCGGCGGCCCTTTCGGCGGCGGATCGCTCGTGGAGCGCAACCTCAACCGCTGGACCGTGGCGTTCACGGTGGTGTTCGTGGCGAACATAATCGCACTCCTGAAGATCTGAGGGCCGTCGCCGTGACCGGCGGGGCCGCCAAGCGCACGCGTCCGATGTGAAGGCGGACTTGCCCAGTGGCGCCCGCGCGCCCTGGTTGGGACACTTAGACGGATGGCTATAACTTTCACGCAGCTCCGGAGCTTTCTCGCTGTGCTCAGGACCGGGTCGGTGACCGCCGCGGCCGACGCGCTGGTGGTGACTCAGCCCTCCGTGTCCGCTGCGCTCTCCGCGCTCTCGCGAGAGCTCGGGATCGAGCTGACCGAGCGGGTGGGGCGCAGTGTTCGGCTGAGCCCGGCGGGCCGGGCCTTCGCGCCCTATGCCTCTGACGTAGTGGGCCTGCTCGAGCAGGGCACCCGCGCCGCTCGCGAGGCCGCCGACGCCACGGAGCGAGAGGTGCGCGTCTCAGCCGTCACGACCGCCGGTGAGCACATCGTGCCTCCCCTCATGGAGGCATTCGCCGCGCTGCATCCCGACATCGCGCTGTCGGTGGACGTCGGGAACCGGGAGCGGGTGTTCGAGCGCATTCGCAGTCGTGCCTCGGACATCGCCATCGGCGGTAGGCCGCCCAGAGAAGGCGGGATCGTGGGCATTCCGTTCATCGATAACCCGATCGTCTTGATAGGCGCCCCCTCCGATCCGCTCGTGCGCAACGAGGAGGTGGCTGTCGCGGAGCTCGGAACCCGGCCCTGGCTGCTGCGCGAGGAGGGGTCGGGCACCCGCACGATGGCGGAGGAGTTTCTCGCCCGACACGACCTTCACCCGGAGATACTCACGCTGGGGTCCAACGGAGCCATCAAGCAGACCGCCCGAGCGGGCCTCGGGATAACGCTTCAGTCGCGCCTCGCCGCCCACCTCGAGCTGGAGCTGGGGCTACTGGCCATGATCCGGTCACCGGTCGAGCTCCCGAGGCGTGAGTGGTATCTCCTGCAACCCGTGCGCGGCCCCGTGCGCGAATCGGTTCGGACGTTTGCCGAGTTCGCGCCGAGCAGGGAGGCCCGGCGCGCGGTCGAGGAGGCGAGGCTCGTGCTTCCTCGGTGAGACGATCGGTGCGGTGCTCGCCCGAGGAGAGTCTCGGTGCGGTGCGTCTACGCCTTTGACTTCTGCTCTTCCGCGGCCTCCCGCGCGTGCTCCTCCTTCTGCTGCTGCTCCTCCTCGTGCTGTTCCTGGGTGTTGTCGGGCATCTGGCGGTCGGCGGTCCTGGCGCTCTCGCCGCCGAGGGCGATCGCCGCCTTGGCGGTCGCGAGCTGGTAGAGGATGAGGAGCTGGACCAGGGCCAGGGACTCCGAGCGCTGCAGGTCGTTGCCGATCGTGTACTCGCCGAGCCGCTGCGAGCGCAGGTGGGTCGCGAAGTGAAGCCGCTCCCAGATCGCCTCCTCGATCTCCCCGGCACGCTCGGGCTCGAGGTCCCCCGGGATGCACACGTGAACCTCGTCCCCACGTGTATCGACCTGGATGCCCTTGGAGCCGTTGCCCTCGAACGGCGAGAGGTCCGGGTGGGGCAGGCCCTCGCGCAGCACGAGTTCGGCGTCCAACATCTCGGAGTCGGTGTCGCCCTCCGCCGGCATGAACGCGATCACGATGTCGGCGTCCTGCTCCTGAGGACGGATGTAGGCGGCGGAATCCGGCTCGCGGCGGTCGAGTTCCGTGAGCACCTTGTCGGTGGTGTAGCCCCGTCGCGAGGTGTCGCGCGCGACCTTCCACTTGCGCCGAAGCTCCTCGGGAGGGGCGAGGTAGACCCGCACGTCGTAGCACTCGCGCATCGCTGGTGTGTGGTAGCCCAGCAGACCCTCGACGACGGTGAAGTCGTTGGGGTCCACGTAGACGGGGGGGCCGAAGGTGCCGTCGGAGTGGTTGTAGACCGGCTTCAGGATGGGCGCACCGAGGCGCAGGTGCCTCAGGTGCTGGGCCATGATGTCTATGTAGTTGCACTCGGGGTCGAGCGGCGTGATGTCGAGCTCTGCCCGCTGCTTGCGGTCATAGCGGTGGTAGTCGTCGGTGCAGACGTGGGTGACCTTCTGGTCGCCGAGGATGCGCACGAGCCCCCTCGTGATCGTCGTCTTGCCTGCCGCTGAATCGCCGACGACGCCAAGGATGATTGGGCGCGGCATGCTTCCTCCTCGATCAGTGTTTACCGCGCTTGGAGGGTATGGCGCCTGAGCCCCTGCCCTCCGATGCCGGCCTTTGGATCCTGAGACGACGCCACGCTCGCGGCACTGCCCTCAGTCCCCGTCCGCCCCGGAGCCATTTGAGCTTGTATCGGGCTCTTCCTCCTCGATATCCGAGAACACCGAGCTCTGCCGGATGTCCTCGTCCTCGAGTGTAATCAGGTCTTCCTTGGTCAGCTGTGCCCCCGAGTCGAACAGGCGCATCGCCTGACGCATGCGGGCGCGGTCGATCGCGTTGCGGATGCTCCGCCCGTGGGCGAAGCGCGGCTGCTCGACCCGACGCTCGATGTACTCCAGAAATGCCTTCTTCGCGCCGTCGCTCAGCTCGTAGGTCTGCCGCGCGATCATCAGGTCGGCGATCCCCATCAGCTCGTCTGGCGTGTAGTCGGGAAAATCGATGTGGTGGGCAATCCGGGAGCCCATGCCGGGATTGGCCAGGAAGAAATCGTTCATCGGCTTCTTGTAGCCGGCCATCACGACCACCATCTCCTCGCGGTGGGTCTCCATCGCCTGGAGCAGGACCTCGATCGCCTCCTGACCGTAGTCGCGCTCGTTCTCGGGCCGGTGCAGGTAGTAGGCCTCGTCGATGAAGAGAACCCCTCCGATCGCCTTCTTGACGGCCTCCTTCGTCTTGGGGGCCGTGTGACCGACGTACTGCCCGACGAGGTCGTCTCGCGTGACCGCGATCAGCTGGCCCTTCTTGATGTAGCCGAGGCGGTGCAGGATGCTCGCCATCCGCAGGGCGACCGTGGTCTTGCCGGTGCCCGGGCTGCCGGTGAAGCTCATGTGCAGGTTGGGCCGCTCCGACTCGAGCCCGAAGCGCCGGCGGGCGCTGTCCACCAGCAGCAGCGCCGCGATCTCGGCGATGCGCTCCTTGACCGGCACCAGGCCGACCAGTTCGCGGT
>JACCUO010000158.1 GCA_013811765.1 Thermoleophilaceae bacterium
CGGCGGTGGCCGAGGCACACGAGGCGGGCGTGCCGCTTCTCGTCCTGACCGCCGACCGCCCACCGGAGCTGCGGGGAGTGGGCGCGGGGCAGGCGATCGACCAGCTCAAGCTGTACGGCTCCGCGGCGAAGTGGTTCGTGGAGGTGGGAACCCACGAGCCCGGCCGGGCGACCGCGATCCACCATCGTGCGCTCGCGTGCCGGGCCTACTGGACCGCGTGTGGGGGCCGCCCGGGCCCGGTGCATCTGAACCTTGCGCTGAGGGAGCCGCTGGCTCCCGACCCGGAGGCGCTCGAGCCGGCCGAATGGGCCGGGCGTCCCGACGGGCGTCCGTGGACGCAGCTTCGCGAGCATTCCGCCGCACCGCAGGGAGACGACGTCCAGGAGCTCGCGGCCGGCATGGCGGGCGCGCAGCGGGGGCTGATCGTCTGCGGGCCGGGATCCGAGGAGGTGGCGGACCCCGTTGCACGTCTGGCCCGTGCATCCGGGTGGCCGGTCCTGGCAGAGCCCACCTCGGGTGTGCGCTGCGGAGAGCACGATCGCTCCCATGTCATCGCCCACTATGACGTGCTGCTGCGAGTGCCGAGCTTCGCCTCCGCCCACGCTCCAGACCTTGTGCTGCGCGTGGGAGACACGCCCACCTCCAAGCCGCTGCGCGCCCTTCTCACGGGCTCCAGGCAGGTCGTGCTCGATCCTCACGGGGGTTGGCACGAGCCCACACGGACCGCTGAACTGATCCTGCACGCAGCCGCCGGGCCCACCTGCGACGCGCTGGCAGCCGCCCTGGAGATGCGGGGCTCCCGGCGCGAGCCGGGATGGCTCGAGGCATGGACGACGGCGGACGCGTTGGTGCCGCCCGCGCTCGCGGGTGCACCCGATCCGTTCGAGCCAAAGGTCCACGCGGCCCTCGAGGCGGGAGTGTCCGATGGTGCGCTGCTCTGGCTCAGCTCCTCAATGCCGGTGCGGGACGCCGAGGCCTACTTTCCCGGCTCGCCCAAGCGGATCCGCTTCCTCGCCAACAGGGGGGCCAACGGAATCGACGGCGTCGTCTCCTCCGCCGCCGGGGCCGCCAGGGTCACGGGCGCACCCACCTTCCTGCTGATCGGGGAGCTCGCGCTGCTGCACGACGTGGGCGGGCTGCTGGCGGCCAGCAGGGCGGGGATCGATCTGACGGTCGTGTGCCTGAACAACGGCGGCGGGGGGATCTTCGACTTCCTGCCGGTGGCCGAGCACGCCGATCGCGCGCTCTACGAGGAACACGTGGCCACCCCGAGCGGGGTCGACCTGGAGGCCGTGGCCGCGTTGGCGGGCATGGAGCACCGTCTCGCGGTCACGCCTGAGGAGGTCAGGTGCGCGGTGGCGCGGCCGGGGCTAGTCGAGGTGAGGACCGAGCGCTCGGACAACGTGCGCCTTCACCGCGAGGTCGTGGAGCGCGTGGCGGCGTCTCTCAGCTCAGCAGCGGCAGCAGCGCCTGGAGTTTGACCTCGGTCTCCGCGAGCTCCTCGGCTGGGACGGAGTCGGCGACGATCCCGCAGCCGGCGTAGAGGCGTGCCACCGACCCGCGCAGGAGGGCGCAGCGCAGGGCCACGCAGAGCTCTCCGTCCTCGGCGAGGTCGGTCCAGCCGACCGCTCCCGCGTACCAGCCGCGGTCGAGCCCCTCGAGCGCGGGGACCAGTGGAGCCGCCGCACCCCAAGGCTCGCCTCCCACGGCGGGGGTCGGATGCAGCAGTCCCGCGAGCTCCACGGTGGCGACGGGCTCCGCCAGCTGGGCGCGTATCGGTGTGGCCAGGTGTTGCACGTTGTGGACCTTCACGAGCACGGGCTCGTCCGCCGCGGCCACCCAAAGGCTCACCGGCTCCAGGCTGCGCTGGATCCGGTGGGCCACGATCGACTGTTCGGCCCGGTTCTTGGGGCTCTGGAGCAACTGCTCCCCGAGGTGGGAGTCGACGGCGGGATCGGCACTGCGGCGGGCGCTGCCCGCGAGGGCCACGGTCTGTGCGCGCGCGCCGTCGCGGCGCACCAGCAGCTCCGGGCTCGCACCCACGAGGGCCAGCTCGGGCGATCCGACGCAGTAGCAGTAGCAGGCCGGAAAGACCGCCCGCAGCGCGTCGAGGACCGGCCCGGGATCGATGGGCGCTGCGCCGTGGACCCGCACCTCGCGGGCCAGCACGATCTTCTGGAGCTCACCTCGGCCGATGCACTCGACCGCGCGCCGGACGGCCTCCTCATAATGGGAGGGCGGCGCGGCACCGGCCACTCGCGCGCGGCTCACGGGGTCGGGGTCAAGGAGGGGAATCGGCGCGGGACGAAGCTCTTCCACACGCCCGCGCAGGCGGTCCACGAGCTCCTCGACGGAGCCATCGGGCTCGACACACGCGTTCGCGGTGAGGCGAGCAGCTCCCGCCTGGCGACTGAGCGACAGCTCTGGCAGCACCAGCTGCACCGGGGAGAGCGAGGACCACTCGGGCGCCGCGCCGCCATCCGGAGCGAATGCGAACCCGCCGACGAAGAGTGGCCCCGAGCCGGGCGGGCGCGCAGGGTCATTCCCAGGGTCGCCGGCCACCATCCGCCGGGCGAGCTCGCGGCAGGAACTCACCGCGGCGTCGAACCGGGCAGGGCCCCGGGCCTCCACGACGGCCGTGGTGCCCAAGCCGCAGACCGCATAGCCATCGCGGTCCGGCTGCTCGAAGCAAAAGAAGCGGTCGTCGTGTCGACGGGCCGCCAGCACTGCCGCCGAGGGATCGAGCTCCGGCGATATGGACACGGTGACGCTCGCGTACGCTCGTACGCCGCCGCGCCGCGCAAGCGCCAGGGCACGATCGATCCGCCGCTCGAGAAGGTCGAGCGCCGCGGCATCGAACGCGAACGGCGAAGGCTCTCCCGAGCGGACGGTCACACCCAGAGGATGCCTGACCGCTCGCGAGACGAGCGTTCGCCGGCGTGCGCCTGCCGGAGGGTGGGAGTCCGGCGTTCTACGTGGTAGATCTTCCGCGCGAGATGGCTATCTCGCCGGTCCTGACCATCTCGATCAGGCCGAACGGCCGGATCATCCGCTCGAAGGCCTCGATCTTGTTGTCCGTGCCGGTGACCTCGACGGTCACCGACCGCTTGGACACGTCCACGATCTTTCCGCGGAAGATGTCCGCGAACTCCATTATCTGGCCGCGGGTATCCGAGTCCGCGGAGACCTTGAACAGCGCCAGCTCACGTGCCACGGCCTCCTCGGGCTCGAGGTCGCGGATCTTGATCACGTTCACCAGCTTGTGCAGCTGCTTGGTGACCTGGTCGATCGGATGGGCGGCACCGTCCACCGTGAGGGTGATGCGTGCCATCGAGTCGTCGTCGGTCGGGCCGACCGCGAGCGACTCGATGTTGTAGCCGCGCCGAGCGAAGAGCCCGGAAATCCGCGCGAGCACGCCGGGCCGGTGCTCCACGAGCAGCGAGAGGATGTGCTTCCGTCCCGTGTGGATGCCACCCGAGGACTGCAGGTTCTCGAGGCTGAAGACCTCCTTCGTGCCCGGCTCACCCACGACTCTGCGCACCGTGCTCCGGGCCGCCCGTCATGTCCCTTGCGGCCTGGCCGGCGGGGATCATCGGGTAGCAGTTCTCCTCCTTGGAGACCAGCACGTCGACCACCACGGGGCCCTCGGTGGCGAGCGCCTCGCGCATGGTGTCCTCCAGCTTGCCCTTGTCTGCCACGCGCATGCCGGTGGCCCCGAACGCCTCTGCGAGCTTCACCCAGTCGGGGCTGGCGCCCA
>JACCUO010000183.1 GCA_013811765.1 Thermoleophilaceae bacterium
AGGGGGCCACCCGAACCCGACCGGCTGCTATTCAACAGTAATCGTGCCGGTCTGCTGGGGATGGATCGTGCAGAAGTAGTCGATCTTTCCTGTCTCCTCAAACTTCTGCTCAAAGGTCTCGCCGCCGGAGACGTTGCCTGAATCGAACTTGGCGCCAGGGCCGCTCGTCTTGGTCACGGTGTGGACGATCGAATCGTCGTTCGTCCACTTGATCGTCCCGCCCGCCTTCACCGTCACGTCCATCGGGACGAACTTGATGTCCTTCATGCTGACCGTGACGCCGCCGCTCGTGGCGGGGCTGGTCTCGGCGGGCTGCTCCGCCGTCTGACCGCCTCCACCGTCGCCCTCGTCATCACCGCCGCAGCCTGCCACGAGGAGACCGAGGGCAAGGCAGGAAAGGGAAAGCGAGAGCCATCTGTTCAACGGAGCCTCCTGAGAGATTGAGTGCGTTGTAGGGGTGTATTCGCGGCCACCGTCAGCTTCCGATCAGAAACTCGAGCAGCGCCTTCTGCACGTGCAGCCGGTTTTCCGCCTGGTCCCACACCGCGGAGCGGGGACCGTAGAGAACGTCGGAAGCGATCTCGTCCCCGGGATGGGCGGGGAGGCAGTGCAGGGCCACCGCATCGTCTCGGGCGCGCTCCAGCAGGGCTGCGTCGAGACGGTAGGGCGCGAGCAGCTCCCGCCGGGCGTCGGCGGCGTCGGCGTCGTCGTCCATGCTCAGCCACACGTCGGTGTACACGGCGTGTGCGCCCTCGGCGGCCTCGGCGGGATCCTCGGTCATCAAGGCGCCGGTGGAGTTACCGCTGAGCGCCAGCCGGGCGGGAGTGGCCACGGCCACCTCCACACCCGCCTTCGCCCCCAGCACCATCAGCGAGCGGGTCACGTTGTTGCCGTCCCCCACGTAGGCGAGCCTGAGCCCGTCGAGGCGCCCGAAGCGCTCGCGCAGCGTGAGTAGGTCGGCTAGGACCTGGCAGGGGTGGTGCTCGCGCGTGAGCATGTTGATGACCGGTACCGAGGCGTGCTCCGCAACTTCCTCCACCACCTCGTGGGGGCCCGTCCTCAGCGCTATGCCGGCGACAAACCGCGAGAGCACCAGCGCGGTGTCTCGCGGGGATTCCCCGCGAGAGAGCTGGAGCTCATCGCCGCGCAGCACCACAGGATGGCCACCGAGCTCGTGCACGCCCACCTCGAACGAAACCCGCGTGCGGGTCGAAGGTCGCTCGAACACGAGCGCGACGCTGGAGCCCTCGAGCGCGCTCGAGGCCGAGCGGTCGGCCTTCAGCTCGAGCGCCCGGTCAAGCAGCGAAACGAGCTCCGCGCTCGTAAGCTCTTCCCCGGTCAGGAAATGGCGAGTCACCCGCGGATGGTAGTCACAGCGCTCACCTGGAACCTCTACCACGGGCGTGACCATCCGCCCGAGCGGTCGCTTTTCACCTGGAGATCGAGGCTCCTCCGGCGCACCGAGCTGGGAACCACCCACGCACAGGTGAACGCCCCGCTGTTCCACGAGTTCGCCGGGCTGCTGGCAGGATGGGAGTGGCAACTTGCCCTCTTGCAGGAGGCGCCTCCGCGTTGGCTCAGCCGACTGGGCCGCCGCTGCGAGGCCGGCGGGGTGAGCGCTCTGACCTCGCGGAACCTGCTCGCCCCCGTGCGGGCCGCGCTCGCGGAGTGGAACCCGGATCTGATCGCCTCCGGTGAGGGAGGGTCCAACATGATCCTCGTGCGCAGGCCCGCGCGGATCGTCGCAGTGGAGCGGGTGACGCTTGCACGCCGGCCCGAGCGCCGGCGCCTGCTGCTGGCACGCGTGCAGCTGGCCGGGGGTGGCCATTTGGCGGTGGCGAACATGCATCTGTCGGTTCCCTCCACGCGCCAGGGCTCCACAGAGGTCATGCGCGCGGCGGCCACTGCCGTGCGCTTTGCCGGAGGGGATCCACTCCTGTTCGGGGGGGACCTCAACCTGCGGCCCGCCCGAGATCAGGGCGTGTTCGAACATCTGCGCGAGCGCCACGGCCTGGTGGGTCCCACCTCACCGCAGTCGATCGACCATCTGCTCGCGCGCGGTCTCGATCCCCTAGCACCACCGGTCTCGCTCGAGCCCGGTGGGCGCGAGCTGGACGGCCCGGCCGGGTTACGGGTGCGTCTCTCTGATCACGCCCCTGTCACGGCCACGTTTGGCGTGCTCGAGGGTTAGTGTCCCTCGGCCACGTCGTCGAGCAGGACCCGGAAGTCGAGCTCGGAGCCACCGACGGCGTCCAGGATCTCCTCCCCACCCCCGCTGCCCTGGCCGCGGCGCCATAGGTCGCGCAGGAAGGCCCCCGCCTCCGGATCCTCGAACCACTCCGGGCCAAACCGCTCGCGCATGGCCGCGCGCGTGTGGGTCTCGAGCGCCCAGGCACGCAGGTAGCGGGATGCATAGAAGAAGGGGTCCACGTCCGTGAGCCAGGAGCTGCTCGGCCACTCCACGTGGACAGCGTCCGACAGCCGTCGCGCGTAGGCCTTCTCGAGCCCATCGGCCGAGCTGCCACCGTGGAGCTCCAGCTCGTAGGCGAGCTTCGCGGCGTAGCGGCGCAGGAACACGAGCTTGGAAGCGCGTGCGTGCTCCACGATCGCGGTCGGGTCCTCGATGCCCAGACGGCGCCTCAGCCACTCGGGGTTTGAGACGAGGTGCTCGAACAGGAACGCGAAACCCTCCGTGACGGAGTTGTCTCCCAGGTAACGGTCCTCGAAAGGCAGCTCTCGATCCACGTGTGCGTAGTGCTCGGTGTGGCCTGCCTCGTGAAAGAGCGCGGCGAAGTCCTCCCGTCCGCCCACCGGAGCGATCACGAGGTACACCTCGTCCGGGACCCGCACGGCCGCGCAGAACGCGCGCGGCGACTTCTTCGGGCGCCGCTCCATGTCGATCGTCACCCCGGGCTGGGACGCGACGTCTATTCCCATGCCCCCCAGCGTCTCGATCAGGGAGGGGGCCAGCCGCTCCCGCGGGAAGCCCGCATCAAGTGAGGGCGCGCGGAAGAAGGCGGCCAGGTCGGAACGGCGCAGGTCGCTGAAGCCGAGGCCGATCTGCCGGCGCAGCTGCGGTTCCACGAGCTCCTCGTATCCCTCCTCGGTGGCTTCGAGGAAGGCGGTCGTCTGTGCTTCCAGCGCCCCCAAATCGATTCCGGAGAGCTCCTCGCACATGGACACGTAGGAGGACCAGCCCAGGTCCTTCGTGAGGGTGCGCGAGCTTTCGAACAGCTCCCGCAGGAGGGGGTTCAGCTCGGACTCCGTGAGCGCGTTGCGCGCGCCCTCGAGCTCCGCCCGCCGGTCGGGATCGGGTTCGTTTGCCTGCACCACCGCCGCGGAGCGAAACGGGATCCGCTCGCCGTCCCACTCCACCTCGAGCGCCGCCTCGCGACGGGCGAGCTCGGCGGACCCCGCCTTCGTCTCCCGACCGAGATGACCGTGCGCGGCGAACTCCACCAGCGCGGGCGCCGCGCCGGCCTCCCGGAGGCCGTCCACCGCCCCACGGGCGAACAGGCCGGCGTGGCGGTCGTAGATCGGCTCGATCTCGAAGTCGTCCTGCTGCCCGGAGAAGTGCAGGTAGTACTCGCGGTCGAGGCTCTCGAGGAACTCCTCGGCCTCGCGGCGGTATGCGGTCAGGTCGATGGCCACGGGAGCGTGCGAGCATAGAGCGGTGACCGAGACCCCAGCAGCCCAGCGCCCGAGACCCAAGCGTGGAGAGGAGCTCGA
>JACCUO010000184.1 GCA_013811765.1 Thermoleophilaceae bacterium
GCGCGCCGCTCCTGTGGCTCGGAGGAAACCCGTTGCGAGCCGGTCAACTCAGCCCTTCTCCAGCGCGCTCACCGCACAACGACATCGGCCGCCCGGAGGCGGCCGATCGACGCTACGTCATGTTCGCTGAGCTCAGATGCCCGCTTCGCCTCCCGGGACCTCCGGCTCGCTCGGCTCCACGGCGTCCGGCTCGCTCGGCTCCACGGCGTCCGGCCCCTTCACCTTCACGGACCGGATCGTGGCCACGGGGACGAAGCCCTCGGCGCTGCACTTGCGCTTGAGCTGCGTGACCTTGCCGACAACCTTCACCTTGTCGGTGTCCTGGGCATCGCCCGGCCCCGTGCGGTTCACGTAGCGGATACGGCTCGACGTGGCGGTGAAGTTCATGCCCACCGTCACCAGGCCGCTCTTGGTCGCGTGCCTGTTGGCCCTGGTCACCTTCAGCGTCACGGTCGCGGGCGTGCCGCTCGTCGCGGCGGTGCCGCGCACGAAGGTGCCGGCGACCACGAACCCGACCTTACGGACCTTGGCACAGCGCTTGGACTTGCCCTTTGACTTGCCCTGGGACTTGCTTTGCGGGGCCTTGCCTTTGGCGCCGGCCTCGCCGCCGCCCTGTCCGGGCCCGGCCTGAGCGACGGAGGAGCCCGTGGCCAGAGCCACCACGAGTCCGCTGATAACGATGAGATTTTTCAAGACGGGTCTCCTTGAAGAGTTGTGGTCCGGGCGGCGGGATGCCTCCTTCTCCCTTAACGGCCGGAAAGGCCCTGAAGCCACCACTCGCGGCCCGCGACTGGACGCATGTGCGACTCCAGGCCGATCCGCGAGCCTGTCAACCCCGAAGCAGAGCGGCCAGGTCCTGCTCGAAACCGGGGTAGGAGACCGCCGCGGCGTCCATGCCGAGCACCTCCACGCCCCTCTCCGACGCGAGCCCCGCCACCGCGCCCAGCATCGCCAGCCGGTGGTCTCCGCGGGCGTCCAGGACCCCTCCCTCGAGCGGGCCTCCGTGACCCCGAACCGTGAAGCCGTCCTCGGCCTCCTCGATGTCTGCCCCGATCGCGGCGAGGCCGTCCACCACCGCCGAGATCCGATCGGACTCCTTGTGGCGCAGCTCCGCCGCGTCACGAATCGTGGTCTCGCCCTGCGCGAACGCGCCCAGCAACCCGACCAGGGTGAGCTCGTCGATCGCCAGCGGCACCTCGCCGCCCCCGACCTGCGTGCCCTCGAGGGGGCCGTGGGCAACGTCGAGCTCGCCCACCGGCTCCCGGTCGGCGCGCGTGCCGGGCTCCTCGAGCACCCCCACCACCGTGGCGCCCATCCGCTGCGCGATTCGAAAGAACCCCGTCCGGGTCCAGTTGAGCCCCACGCCCGAGATGGTCACCCGTGAGCCGGGGACAAGACAAGCTGCCGCGACCAGGAAGGCCGCCGAGGACGGGTCCCCCGGCACGGTGATCTCCTCTAGCTCCAGCTCGTCGACCTGTCCGACGGTGACCGCGAGCCCGTCGCACTCGAATGGAACCCGCGCGCGGCGCAGCAGGCGCTCGGTGTGGTCGCGGCTCTGACGGCTCTCCGTGACCGTCGTGGAGCCGTCGGCCAGCATCCCGGCAATCAGGACGCAGGACTTGACCTGCGCACTTGCGACCGGCGCGGGATACTCGATCCCTCGCAGCTCGGCACCCCGCACGGTGAGGGGGGCAAAACGACCCTCCCGCGCCTGGACCCCGGCGCCCATGAGGGCGAGCGGCTCGACCACGCGATCGACCGGCCGGCGGCGGATCGACTCGTCCCCGTCGAGAGTCCACACACGGCCGGGCTGGCCGGCGAGCCAGCCCGGCAGCAACCGCAGCAGCGTGCCCGAGTTGCCCACGTCGAGCTCTCCGCCCGTGGCCTCGAGTGCGGCATGGAGCCCCACTCCGCGCACGACCACCTCCTCCCCGTCCTGCGTCACGCCGGCACCGAGCTTGAGGAGCGCGTCGAGCGTGGACTGGGTGTCGGCGGAGTCGAGGTAGTTGTGGATCGTGACCGGGGCGTCGCACATTGCGCCGAAGAGCGCGGCCCGGTGGGAGATCGACTTGTCCGCCGGCGGCCTGTAGCTGCCTCGAAGCGGACCGGTGGGCTCGAAGCGGCGACTCCCGGCGGCGCTCACGCCTCGGCGACCGGGAAACCGAGGTCGCCGATCAGCTCCCGCGCGCGCTCGGTCTGCTCGTGGCCGCCGATCCACAGGGTCATCGCCCCCGAGCGCATGTCGGGGGCGGGCGCAAGGGCGAGGTCGACGATGTTCACGCCTGCCTTGCCGAGCGCCAGGGCCACCTGCGCGACGATACCGGGACGGTTGGGGACGGTGAGGCGCAGCTCGTGGACGACTCCGCCGGCCAGGTCTGCCTCCAGCAGCCGGCGTCGGCAGGCGCCCGCCTCCTCGTTCCAGGCCTCGATCGATCGCGGGTCGCCGCTGCGCAGGGTGGCGGCGACCCCGGCCATCCGCTGGGCGACGGCGTCGATCTCATCGGCAATCGCCTCCCGGTTTGCCATGTAGATGTCCGTCCAGATGGTCGAGTTGGCGCCGGCCACCCGCGTGGCGTCGCGGAAGCTCGGGCCCACGCGCGGCAGCGCAGCATCCTCCTCGGTGAGCGCCTGCGCGGCCTGCGTGACGAGCACGTTGGCGAGCACGTGCGGGAGGTGGCTCACGGTGGCCAGCAGCCGGTCGTGCGAGTCGGCGTCGATCGCCACCGGCCGCGCCCCGAAGGCGACCACTAGGCGGTGGAGGCGCTCGAGGAGAATGCCCGAGGAGCGCTCGGTCGGGGTCAGGTACCAGACCGCGCCGCGGAAGAGGTCGGCTCGGCCGTGCTCGACCCCCGCCGTCTCGGCGCCGGCGATCGGGTGCCCGCCCACAAACCGCTCGTCCTCGACCGGCTCGACGATGCCCCGTTTGGTCGAGCCCACGTCGGTCACAACGCAATCGGGGGGCGCCACGGCCAGCACGTCGGAGATTTGAGCCGGCAGCGAACCCACGGGGGCGCAGCAGAAACAGGCCTGCGCTCCGGCCAGCGCCTCCTCCAAGGAGCCGGCGGCACGGTCGATCGCGCCCAGCTTGCGGGCCCGCTCGAGCCGCTCCTGGCTGCGGCCGAACCCCACCACCTCCGTGTCGTCGCAGCGCTCACGCGCCGCGAACCCGATCGAACCTCCGATCAGGCCCACGCCACAAACGGCGATTTGCACTGTCATAGCCCTTCAGGCCGAGGGCCTGAGAAACGACGAAGGCGGGCATCGAAGGTCAGCAACTCGGCATCACGTTCGCGCGCCACCGCGAGCACGAGCGCATCCCCCAGCCGCAGCGTGCCGTGGCACGCACGCAGGGCCGCGGCCGCGCGCGCGATCGCCCG
>JACCUO010000208.1 GCA_013811765.1 Thermoleophilaceae bacterium
TTCCTGATCAGCGCGTTTTGCTGAACGGCATCCTGAGCGGTAACCACAGCTCAGCTCCCGCGCTGCACCCTGCGCCGCGCTTCGCCGCTTCGACCGGCTCGATGAGCCGCTGTTCGCCTCGAGCGTACGGGGGCCGCGGTGGGGTGCCGTTGAACGAGTAGATGCTCCTCCAAGTTTGGACGCCTCCTCTCGGGGTAGGAAGCTCATCGAGAGTCCGACCCGAGGCGAAGGAGACCGGTTCGATGCGGGATGAGGGTGGAAAAAACAAGCCAGGGGCCGTCAAGGCGCAGGAGAAGGCCGAAGGTGACGCCAAGGTCAAGGAGGCCGTGGACGAGATCCGACGTTCGCCCGGCAGTCCTCGTGACTCTGGCCCGCCGCCAGAGCCCGATCCGGAACGCGCGGAGGAGGCCATCACTGATGAAAGTCGTGCAAGTCCGTTGGTGAACGACAGCTCTTTCACGGACGAGACCGACACAGACCGGGACCGACCGAGCTGAAGCCCGCATGAGCGTCCTGCTGAGCGTCGCTGTCTGGATTGCCGAGGGCCGTAGCGAGAACCCCGGCAGCGCGGGCAAGATAGCCATCATCGTAGGCATCATCCTGAGCTTGGTCTTGCTGGCCTCCCTCGGTCTCTGGCTCGTTCACCGGTTCGGCGCTACGAAGACAAGAAGCCTCGACGAACACGAGCATTCGGCGGGGCGCGTGGGCCGCGGGGGCAAGGAGCGGAAGTCATAGCCGCTCCCCTCCGGC
This sequence comes from Thermoleophilaceae bacterium, assembly GCA_013811765.1. GTDB lineage: Bacteria > Actinomycetota > Thermoleophilia > Solirubrobacterales > Thermoleophilaceae > JAAYBF01. The sequence continues at coordinate 751 of JACCUO010000208.1, forward strand.
CGCACGGCGGAGCACTAATGTCCGCGGAAGTTTGTCAATAGACACGGCCCGGAGGAGACCAATGGAGCGCGAGAGCGATGAGGAAGACGGCGTGGAGAGCGCCGAGAGTGAAAAGGCTTCCAAGCTGTCGGAAGAGGTCCCCAACGAGGTCAGCGGAGAGGGAGATACCCCGCTCGGGGGCACGGACGAACATTCGGATGCGCCGGGTCCACACGGAACCGACTGAACACGCTCAGGACGGTCTGGACACAAGCTCGTTCGCACCGCGGGTGATCCTTCGAACCAAGGCGGCGGAGACCTGATCGGCAATCGGCCCCTGCTCGTGGCCGCCCCGAACGTCAGCGAGGGGCGCGACGAGCTCAAGATCGCGGGGATCGAGCGCGCCTTTGCACCGGCACGCTTCCTGGACATCCATAGCGATGCCGACCACGGGCGCTCGGTGTACACCCTGGCCGCACCTCAGGGTGAGCTCTCCGACGGTCTCGTGTCCGGCGCGGCCGCGGTGGTCGAGACGGTTGATCTCTTAAGCCACGCGGGGCTTCATCCGCACGTCGGTGCCCTCGACGTAATGCCCGTCGTCTATCTCGACGAGTCCCAGCGGGGACCGGCTTGCGCCGAGGCCCTCACCGCCGCTGGGCGGATCGGCGCCGAGCTGGAGCTCCCCGTATTCCTCTACGGGGAGCTTGCCACCCGGACCGAGCACCGCGAACGGGCGTGGTTCCGGAAGGGAGGGTGGCGACGTCTGGCCGAGCGGATCGAGGCCGGCGAGCTGGTGCCGGACTTCGGCCCGCACCGCCTGCATCCCACGGCCGGGGCGGTCCTGGCTGCGGCGCGGACGCCCTTGGTGGCGTTCAACCTCGACCTCGCGGCCGGCGATCTGGAGCTGGCGCGGGCGATCGCCGCCGAACTGCGAGAGGCGGGCGGCGGGTTGCAGGGGGTCCGCGCGATCGGCCTCTACCTGGAGGAGCGTGGTTGCGCCCAGGTATCCACGAACGTTCACGACTACCGGGCAACCCCGCTTCGGATGGTCGTCGAGGCCGTGCGCGAGCGAGCGGAGGTAGCCGAGGCGGAGCTGGTGGGCCTCGCGCCGCAGGCTGCCCTGCTGGGCTTCCCGGAGGACCTTCCCCTGCGCGGATTCTCACCTGAGCGGCACGTCCTGGAGAACGCGTTACGCTCGCTGGGCTGAAAGATCGATGGCCCAGACGAAGAACAAGCGAAAGCGCAAGCACCGCGGCACGCCGGCGGGCACCGTCGAGCGCACCGCGCGGCCGCACAAGCGCGAAGACGCCAAGCAGGCCGCCAGGCAGCGCCGCACCGAACGGCTCGACCGCGAGCCCACATGGCGCGGCGCGGTCAACCGGGCGGCGATCGCCGCCGTGGTGTTCGGGGCGCTCGTGGTGCTCGCGTTCGGGCGCGACCTGGCTCAGGGCCTGACGCTGGCGGTCTTCATGTTCGTGCTCTACATCCCGCTGGGGTACGCCACGGACTCCGCGATCCACCGGTTCCGGCAGCGAAAACGCCAGTAACCTGCGAGACCATGGAGGTCCGCATGTTCACCGTCGGCCCGGTGCAGGAGAACTGCTTCCTGCTGCGGCGCGAGGGCTCCGACCGCGCGCTGATGATCGATCCGGGGGAGGAGGCCCAGAAGCTCCTCGGCGCCTTGGAGGAGCTCGGGGTGACCCTCGAGGGCATTCTCCTTACGCACACCCACTTCGACCACGTGGGCGCGGTTGCCCCGGTGGCGAGGGCCACCGGGGCCGAAGTGTGGGTGCCCGAGCTCGAGAAGTTCGTGTTGGCGGACATCAACCGCTTCGTCCCCGGGAACGCCTTCGGCCCGTTTGAGAGCTGGGAGGCCGAGCACACCGTCGCGGGCGGGGAGAAGCTCGAGCTTGGCGGCTTTGAGATCGACGTCCTCTTCACGCCCGGCCATAGCCCCGGGCACGTGAGCTACTCGATCGCGGACGAGGAGGCGCTCTTCTCGGGCGACGTGCTCTTCCAGAACTCGGTCGGCCGCACCGACCTGCCCGGGGGGGACGGACCGACCCTGATCGAATCGATCCGCACGCTGCTCGACTCGCTCCCCGGTGCCACCACCGTGTACCCCGGTCACATGGGCCTTACCACCCTCGGCGCCGAGCGGGCCTCGAATCCGTTCCTCGCCGAGCTGGCCTCCTAGCCCATGGCAGCCGCCAAGCTCCAGGCCCCGCGGGGCACGTTCGACGTGCTGCCCGAGGAGGCACTGAAGCGCCGCGAGCTCTACCGGCGTACGTGGGCCGTGCTCGGACGGGGGGGTTACCGTCCCTTCGACTCGCCGGCCTTCGAGGACACCGAGCTGTTCAAGCGCGGGGTGGGGGAGTCCACGGACATCGTGCGCAAGGAGATGTTCACCTTCGAGGACCAGGGTGGTCGCTCGCTCACGCTGCGGCCGGAGGGAACCGCCCCGGTGTGCCGCGCCTACGTGGAGCATGGGATGCACAAGCTCCCCCAACCGGTGAAGGTCTGGTACTGGGGACCGTTCTTTCGCCACGAGCGCGCGCAGGCGGGCCGCTACCGCCAGTTCTCGCAGGTGGGCATCGAGGCGCTCGGCTCCGATGACCCGTCCCTGGACGCCGAGTCGATCCTGCTGCTGGCCGAGCTGCTCGAGGCTGCGGGTGTGCGCGAGACCACGCTCAAGCTCTCGAGCCTCGGCACCCGGGACAGCCGCGAGGCTTACCTGGCCCAGCTGCGGCGCTACCTCCGCGAGCATGAAGGCGATCTCTCCGAAGACGTGCGCGCCCGCGTGGAGCAGAACCCGCTGCGCGCCTTCGACGCAGGGCACGAGGGCACCCGGGCCGTGATGGCGGGGGCCCCGCAACTGCTCGACGGCCTCTCCGCGGAAGATGCCGAGCATTTTGCCGAGGTGCGCGAGCTGCTCGACGACGCGGGTGTGAGCTACGAGGTCGACCCTACGCTCGTTCGCGGCCTCGACTACTACACGCGCACGGTCTTCGAGTTCGAGAGTGAGAGCGAGCGGCTGGGCGCCCAGAGCGGCGTGGGCGGGGGCGGGCGCTACGACGGCCTCGTGGAGGAGCTCGGCGGTCCCCCGACCCCCGGTGTCGGTTGGGCGGCGGGGATCGAGCGGATTTTGCTGGCGTCTGAGACGAGGTTCCCAGGCGCCCCTCGTCCCGTGTTCGTGGCGATCGATGAGAGCGGCACCCGCCGCGCCGCCTTCGGCCTGGTGACCGCGCTGCGCGAGGCGGGAATCCGCTCAGAGGTAGAGCAGGC
>JACCUO010000259.1 GCA_013811765.1 Thermoleophilaceae bacterium
CCTGCGACGTCTGCGGCCGGACGATCCTCAAGGGCGAGCGCACCGAGCCCTACCTCGCCCCGGGAGGCCGGCGACACTCGGTGTGTGAGCTCTGCTTCGTGCGTGCCGAGCACGAGGGCTGGATCCGCGAGTCCGCCCACGACCAGCTTCCCTCACGCAGCCCTCGGCCCCAGGAGCGGCGTGCGCTGCTCGGCAGGCTCCGTCGGCGTTCGCCTGAGGCGGCGAACGACGAGCCGATCGATGATCAGAGCGTCCCCTTCCCCGTCTCAGACGTCGAGTCCCAGCCGGAGGCCGGCAATGGTGATCCCGGAGCCGGGCCCGCGCCCGCCCGGCGCGAGCGTCCCCAGCATCCTCGTCACGTACGCGGTGTGCCCACCACGGCGGAGGTGAAGGTGGAACGCGCCCTCGAGCGCTTCAACTCTTCCGAGCATCAGCGAACGATGTCCGGCCTGAGCCGTTCGCTCGGCCCGCCGTGGGCCACGGCATTGCCAGACCCACAGGCTCCCAGTACCGTCACCGTGATCGTGGCCTGGGAGCTCTCGTGGTACCACTACCGCGTCGATCTCGGCGACGCTGCCGAGCCGGTCGCGCTGCAGGGAAAGGGTGATGAGCTCGGTGACATCGAGGACGGTCTGCGCCAATGGAACGCCGGACTGGACGCTGAGGGGCGGCTGGTGATAGGAGTGGCCGAGGAATGATCTACTGCGTGGTGCCCCAGCCGTTGGAAGCGGAGCTGTTCGACAAGCTCTCCGATTACTACAAGGACGACCCGAACGTCACGGTGATCGTCGACCGCCGCGAGGGCCAGGGCGGTGCTCCCGGCCCCCACCCGGCCGACCGCGACCGCCGGCGGCGCCGGGCAAAGGGGACCTTTCCGCCCATCGGCCCCCTGAGCGGGAAGTCCTGACCGACCCCCGGAGGGTCGTCGTCCACGTGGACGGGGGCGCGCGGGGCAACCCCGGCCCGGCGGCGGTGGCGGCCGTTGCGACCGACCGCGAGGGCGGGGTGATGGGTGAGCGCCACGCCTACATCGGCGAGGCGACCAACAACGTGGCGGAGTACCGCGCGGTTCTGTTCGGGCTTGAGCTGGCGCGGGAGCTGGGAGCGGCGAGCGTAGAGGTGGTGAACGACTCGGAGCTCGTGGCAAGGCAAATCGAGGGGCGCTACAAGGTGAAGAACGCGGGCCTGAAGCCGCTTTACCTCGAGACGATGAAGGCGCTGCGCGGGTTTGGCGATTGGTCGGTGCGCAGCGTGCGCCGGGAGCGCAACGAGCGTGCGGATGAGCTCGTGAACGAGGCCCTGGACCAGGCGGGGTAGGGGCGGTGCCCACCGCCGAAGGGCTGAGCGCGGTGTTCGACCGGCCGGGCGAGCTCACCGTCGGCATCGAGGAGGAGTTGATGGTGCTCGACGCCGACACGCTCGACTTCGCGCCGCGAGCCGACGAGCTGCTCGCCGGCCTCCACGGCGAGGCGAGCTTCAAGGGAGAGCTGATGGCTGCCCAGATCGAGCACGTCACGGCTCCGGCCGACACGGTGGGCCAGGCCGCCACCCAGATCGCCGAGGGCCGGCGGCGACTGGCGCGGGCCGGAGCGGGGTCCATCGTGCTGGCGGCCGCCGGGGCCCATCCGTTCGCGAACGAGCTAGGAGAGTTGAGCACCGCGGAGCGCTATCGGCACAACCGCGAGGAGTACGGGATCGTCGCACGCCGCCAACTGGTGTTCGGGCTCCACGTGCACGTCCGCGTGCCGGGTGCCCAGCGCGCGGTCGCGGTCTACAACGGAATGAGGGCGCACCTCCCAGAGTTGGCCGCGCTCGCCGCCAACTCTCCGTTCCATGCAGGCCGGGACACCGGCTTGGCCTCGATCCGGCCCAAGATCGCTGAGACCTTGCCCCGCCAGGGCATCCCGCCGACGCTGGCAGACCTCGGGGAGCTAGCCGAGGCGCTGCGCTGGGGGGAACGCGCCGGGGCCCTGGCCGTACCGGGCATGTGGTGGTGGGAGCTGCGCCTGCACCCCGTCCACGGCACGGTCGAGGTGCGCGTGCCCGATCAGCAGACCACCGTCGCGGACACCGCGGCTATGGCGGCGGTCGTGCACTCGCTCGTGCGCCGCCTGGCCGATCGCTTCGATAACGGTGAATCAATCCCGCTG
>JACCUO010000274.1 GCA_013811765.1 Thermoleophilaceae bacterium
GACTAGCTGGCGCCGCCGCCGGCACGCGGGCGGCGGTGCTCGACGGCCCGCACCACTTCGAGCACGCGGTCGGGATCGTCGGTGACCTCGAGCATGTCGACGTCTCCGGGCGAGACCTTGCCCTCGGCGAGGACGGGGTCCCGCAGCCAGGCGAGGAGTCCCTCCCAGTACGCGGAGCCGAACAGCACGATCGGGAAGTGACGGATCTTCCCGGTCTGGCGCAGCGTGGCCGCCTCGAAGAGCTCGTCGAGCGTGCCAAAGCCGCCCGGAAAGACAACGAAGGCACTCGCGTAGCGGACGAACATGACCTTGCGGGTGAGGAAGTAGTGGAAGTCGAGGGGGAGCCCCACCCACTCATTCATGGCCTCCTCATGGGGGAGCTCGATGCCGAGCCCGATCGACAGGACGCCGGCATCCTGAGCACCCCGGTTGGCCGCCTCCATGATCCCGGGGCCACCGCCGGTGATGACCGCAAAGCCCTCTTCGCCAAGCTCACGGGCCAGGCCGCGAGCCTGGTCATAAGCCGGGTCGTCGCGCCCCGTTCGCGCCGATCCGAAGAACGAGACGGCCTTGCCGACTCCGGCCAGCGCTTGAAAGCCCCGCTCGAGCTCCCCCGCCACCCGCTCGACACGGGCGGCGTCATCGAGCTCGGAGAGGATCGTGAGCGTCTCGGCCTCGAGCAGCTCCTCGTCCGGCGTGGTGGGGTCGCGCGGGTCGGTCAAGCGAGCAGGTCGGCGCGCTGGGTGCCCGACCGCGGCGCGAGCACCGTCGGCTCGCTGGCGGCTGCATCCAGCGTGATCCGCGTGCTTGCCTGGCGCAGGGGCTCGGCGGCTCCGCCCACCGCGGCGATCACCGTCAGCGAGCCAGCCTCCTCCGTATTACGCGCCGCGCCGAACAGACGGCGGGCGGGGCCCGGCGGCAGTGCCTCGAGCGAGTCGATGATCACCACGGCATCCCCGCCACGCTCGACGGCGCGCTTGGCACGTTCCACGGCAAGGTCGGCCGACTGCGTTTGAGCGTCGAGGGAGCGGTCAAACGGGCCTCCCGCCACGGCGATGCCCTCCTCGCGCTCCCACTCCGTGACCTCCTCCGGGCGGGCGGCCACCAGCACCACGGCCAGGAACGCGTAGCCCCCGCCCGCGAGCTCGCGGGCCATCTCGCGAAGCAGTCGGGTGGCTCCCGCGCCAGGGGCACCGGCGATCGCCACCCGCGACCCCTTGCCAAACGGCACGTCGTCGAGCACCGCCGGGGCGGCCAGCCGCTGCGCCGGGTGAACCGGCGTCAGGTTCTCGAACTCCGGCCGCTCCTCCGGCGGCTCGGCGTCGCGACCGTTGACGGTGGTCACCCGTACGAGCGAGGGGTGGCGCTCGCTGCGACGGGGCGAACGTACCGGGCCACTCACCTCATCGCCTGCGCGCAACTCGCAGCGACGGATCTGCGCCGGGGAGACATACACGTCCCCGCTCGATTGGCCGGCGGTGCTCACCCGCATGAACCCGCTCCCGTTGGGCAGGATGTCCAGCGTGCCGGTCGCGCTCTCGGTCTCCGCCCCCTCGTCATCGACGAACGGCTCCCGCCCGTCGGCCTTGGCCGCCTCGGGCTCCTCCGCGGAGACAGCGGATGGGGCCTCGGCCTCCACCTTCCCCCGGGCCTCGTCTGCACCCGAGGTGCCGGCTGCCTGATGGGTGTCCGCGTCCGCGCCGTCCCCACCCTGAGCCTTGAGAATGCCGGCGACCAGATCATCACGACGCAGCGCGCGGTAACCCTCGATGCCGAGCTCCGAGGCGATCGCGTGGAGGTCGGCGAGTGGGCTGTCTTCGAGCTCGCTGCGTTGGAGGACTGACACGGTGGGTGAGGCTCCTTCAGGTGGTTGACGAGCGCCCAAGGCTAGACCTTGCGCCCCCTCGTGGCGGTGCCGCCGCCCGCGCCAGAACCTCATCCGCGCTCGTCCAGGCTCCCGACGGCGTCGAGCACGAGGTCCATCAGCCGTCCGAGGGTGGCCTCCACGTTCGCATTGTCGATCACCGGCATTCGTCTTTCGTCGGCGTCCGCCGTGAGGTGCTCCTGCAGCGCCCGGATGTTTTGAAAGTTGTCGTGGTAGCGCCCCGCGGGCCTGGCTGCCCCGCGCAGAGAGAAATGCCCGCGGTGCAGGTTCTCGTCACGAACCACGAGCAGAGCCTCGACCGCAACGCACTGTCCGCGCAGCTCCTGCGTGAGCGTTCCCGGTACCACATGCACCCCCTCCACCACCACCGGAGTGCCCTCGGCGCAGGCACGCTCCACGATCGCCGCGACGCCCGTACCAACGTGCTCCGCCTGCTCGCGGAACCCCTCGAGATCCACCTCGAAAGCCGAGGCGTGGACGGTGGGCATGGCCTCGCTGGTGAAGAAGGCCCTCAGCACCTGGCGGATGACGTCGGTGGCGATCACCCGGGTGACCCCCAACCGGTGCGCCAGCATCGTTGCAAGCGTGGACTTTCCAACGCCGGCAGCACCGCCGAGCATCACGATCAGCGGGCGATCGAGCCGGTCGAGGCGGTGCCAGTCGCGGTAGCGGCGAACGGCGCCCTCGCCCTCCCGCGCACGCAACACCTCCTCCGCCAGGGCACGCAGCGACACGAGATCGACCCTGCCGCCCCCGCGCTCGTCCAGGCGGCGCTCCACCTCCCGGGCGAGCTCGAATGCGCGCTGGGGCGTCAGGCCAGTGGCCGACAACGCCTGCGCCATCAGCCCTTTCGAATAGGGGAGGCCGTGGCCCCGATGCATGACGATGGTCTCAGGCATCGGTGTAGAGACCCCAGAGCGCCGCGTCGAGATCGGCATCGATTCCGACCGGGCGGTTTCGCAGGAAGATCACGCGCGCCCCCTCCGCTCGCGCCCGCGCAGCCACAATGTCGATCGCGGCCGCCTTCAACTCGGTGAGATAGACGTCGCAACCCTCTGCCACCGCCAGGTCGAGGTCCTCGGACAGCGCCGCTCGCCGCGAGAGGTTGCGGCTCGATACCACCGGCTCGACGCCCTCGCAGTGCTCCGCTCGCGTCGTGAAGGCCGCCACGCGGGCGTCCTGGGGGATGGGCTCGGCCGGCTCGGGTCTCAACTCGATGCGGATGGTCGGGCCCGGGGGCTCGGCCCGGCTCAGCGTCAGACAGAGGTCCGCGCGCAGTACGCGGTAGCGGTCGAGCCCGTCGATCGACTGTGAGCCGACCACGCAGACCGTCCGGTCGGCCGCCACTGGCGGGATACATGCGCCCGAGCCCTCGAGGATGATGGCACCCGAGGCGATCCCCGCGGCCAGAGCGGCGGCCTCGACCATGTTCGATTCGCCAGGCTCCCCTGCAGGCCCGCCCCCCACGCGCCGACAGCCGACGGTTGTGACCCCTGCCATCACCGCACCCTCGAGATAGTCGGATGCTGCATGGGCACCGCCGTCTGAGAGCGCGAGCAGCTCGCGGATCCCGATGCCGGCACGCGCAACCTGGGGCTCAGCCGGTCCCCCACGGCCCATGCAGACGATCACCGGGTCGGCGCCACCGGCGCGCAGCAGCTCGGCCCAGTGTCCCGCCACGGCGGTCTTCCCGCTGCGCTTACCGGTGCCGATGACAGCGAGGGTTCGACCGTTGAAGGGCACAGAGGCATACGGCGGCGGGCTCAGCCGCATGCCGGGCGCCTCGTAGGAGAGACCCAGGTGAAGGGCCAGGGCGGCAAGTCGAAGCCGGGCGATGGGATCGAGCACCGGTTCGTCGGCGAGGTCCACCACGGCCACGGCGCCAGGCGCGGTGGTTGACGCGGCGGTGCCGCCTGACGCGGCGGTGGACGCAGCGGTGGCGCCGGACGCGCCTCCCCCGCTCAGGAGCTCGCGGAGCCCGTCCTCGGGAGCCAGCCCGGTCAGGACCTCGCGGCCGTAGTGCGCAACGGGGTCCTTGAGCGCGCCCGCGGAGACCTTCTCCTCTCCCCCGCAGAACACCACCCCGGCAACCCCGCGCGCGGCGTGAAGGCGATCGAGCGTGTCGCGGATCGCCGGCGGATGATGCTCGCCGTCGATCAGCGCGATGACCGGGCCCTCACCCACTCGGTCATTCTGGCGCTTTCACTCATCGCAAAGCCAACACCGTCCGAATCACCTCGTCGGGGCGCCGCTCCAGATCGAGCCAGGTAAAGCGAACCACGCGGTAGCCGAGCATCATCAGCCGGCGGTCGCGGCGGCGGTCGCGCTCGAACGCCTGGCGGGTGCCGTGCGTTTCGCGGCCGTCGGTCTCCACGAGCAGCTTGGTGTCAGGCCAGAGAAAGTCGGCGTAGACCGTTTCCCCGCCGCCCAGCTCGATCCCGGCCTGGGTGCTCGGCCTGTCCATGCCGGCGCCGTCACACAGCTCGAACAGGCGCCGTTCGAGCTCTTTCTGCGTGAGGGGCGGCTCCTCATAGGACGCGAGGATCGCCCTCAGCACAGGTGCTCCCCGGCGGCCGTTCGCACGGCTGAGAACGTCGTGGACCTTCCGGCCGTCGAACACGCGGAGCCGCTCGGCCTGCTCGATGGCACGCTCCAGAGCTCGCCGATCGACCACCTCGGCGAGGTCGAGCAGCGTGCGCGCCACAGTCGTGCAGGGGATTCCCCGGGCGATCGTCACGTCGGCCCGGTCGAGGGTGCGTGAGCGGTGAACCTCGATGCCGGGCAGGCCGTGTCCACGCCTGTCCGCCGCCGTGACCTCCACCCGCTTCCGCGCGCACGCGCGCAGGCCCAGGTGATCTGCGGCGGATCGGTGAGACAGGACCGCACCGGGCCCGCAGGCCAGTACCGCGCTCATGAGGATGCCCTCGGGCGTCTCGGCGCAGTGACCGACGGCGTAGACGCCGCGGCGGACCCTGTGCAGCCGTCCGCCGGCGGCGCGTCGCGCGACCGCGCTGCGCTTCAGGCCCAGTGCCTCGAGCTGCCACAGCGCCACGCGCCCGTGCTGGCGCCCGGCGAGGTCCGCCAGAGCCCGATCCACAGGAGGTGGGGCAGATCTGTTGACTCCTCGCGTACGGGAATGCCCCACCCCCTCCATGCCCGCAATCTTCGTCCACCCTCTGCAACAGGACCGCGCGCGGGTGTGACGACTCGGCCATGCGCGCGCCGGGTCTGTGGATCGCCTACCCCCGCGTGGTCTCCCCCAACAGCGACGGGTCCTTCCGGAACTCCGAGGTGCTCGGGTCGAAGCTCACGAGGGTCTCCCGGTCGTGAAAGGGGAACTTGCGGTACACCGTGACCCGCTCGGGCGAGGCCTCCACGACGTTGTAGCAAGGCTTCGTCTTGCCGCGCAGGCGGGTCGTCGAGACCGTGCCCGCGTTCACCACGAACAGGTTCTCGAGCCGCCACGCGTAAGGCACATGCTTATGGCCTGAGAGCACGAGATGGACATCCGCGCGCTGGAGGCACTCGAGCGTGTCGCCGGCGTCGTGGACCACGTTGCGCTCGCGGCCGGTACCGGGCACCGGCAGCAGGTGGTGGTGCAGGACGAAGATGCGCAGGTAGGCCTCGGTGGAGCCGAAGCGCTCCTCGATCCACCCGTAGCGGCCACGGCCGATCACGCCGTGGTCGAGGTCGGGCTCGGTGGAGTCCACCGCCACGATCGAGACTCCGCCGGCGTGCAACTCCGAGCGGCGCTCACCGAACAGCTCCTCGAAGTGCACGTAGCCCACGTTGCGCGAGTCGTGGTTGCCGGGGATCACGAGCATCCGCTCGCACTCCACCCTGTCCAGGTAGGCGCGCGCCGAGTTGTACTCGCCCCGCAGACCATCGTTTGTGAGGTCGCCGGAGACGATCACCAGGTCCAGCGCGAGGTCGTTTATCTCCACAAGCGCGCGGTCGAGCAGGCTCGGGACGAAGTGGGGCGACCCGCAGTGGAGGTCCGAGATCTGCGCGATCGTGAAGGTGCTCACGCCAGGGCCTCCCGCCGCAGCGACTCCTCGAGCGCGCCTCCGGGCGGCTCGACCTCGCCGCGCAGCGCGGCCCGGACCCGCAGGAAGTCCGCCGTCCCGGCCACGTCGTGCACCCGGACGATCGCGGCAGGAACCCCCAGGGCCGGCTCGAGAGCCGCGAGGCTCCCCGCATCCCGCGCGCCGGGCGCGCGGCCGGTGAGAGCGCCGACGAAGTCCTTTCGCGAGGTCGCGAACAGCAGTGGGCGCCGCAAGACCTCGAGCTCGTGGGCGCGCCGCAATACCTCGATCGACTCGGCAGGTGTCTTTGCCAGGTCGATCCCGGGATCGAACACCAGCTGCTCCAGCCCGATGCCGCGCTCCCGCGCGAGGACCGAGCGCCGGCGCACCAGCTCGAGCACGTCGGCGATCACGTCCTCGTACGCCGGGAACCCCTTCGTCTTTGGAGCGAGCCGCGTGTGGGTGATCACCAGGCCGGCGCCGGCCTCCGCGCAGTGCTCCGCGAGCACCGGGTCCGCAAGGCCGCTCACGTCGTTGACCATCGCCGCTCCGGCGGCAAGCGCTGCGCGTGCAGGCTCAGCCCGCCACGTGTCCACGGAGACCACCATCCCACGGCCGGCTAGCCGCTCGACGAGCGGCACCACCCGCGCAATCTCCTCGCGCTCGGGCACCGCCGCCCGGTCGGTGCGGCCGGACTCGCCACCCGCGTCGACGATCGCGGCGCCCGCCTCGACCAGCGCCTCGGCGCGGTCGGCGAGCCGGCCGAGCGCCTTTTCCCCCGGGGGATCGGAGAAGGAGTCGGGCGTGGCGTTCACGATCCCCATGATCGGCGGCCGCCCCCGCTCGAGCTCGAGGAGGGTGTCTCGCAGACGCAGCCTCATGCCCGCTCGGGCTCCGGCGCCCGCCCGAGTTCGACTTCAGGCCCGGGGCCGGCACCCGCGGCGCCCCCGACGAGCCCCTCCACCCTGGCCAGCTCGCGCCAGCGCTCCAGCTCGACGAAGATCCGCGCTTCATCCCAGCCGAGCACGCCGGCCATCGCGCGTGCCACCGCCTGCGCGCCCTGGGACCCCGGCGCGGTGAGGCGCGGCGAGTCCAGCAGGCCGAGTCGCGTGCGGCGCAGCAGCACGTCGGCCACCGACCGCGTCTGCTCGCGGCGGGCGGCGAACGCCGCCTCCGCCACCAGGTCCGGTAGGTCGGGGCTGATCCTCCGGGCCAGGTCCGGTGAACCTGCGGCCAGATCCAGCACGTCCCGGGCCGCATGGCCGTAGCGGGAGGCGAGCGCCTCGCGGGAGGCCTCGTCGACCCCGTCCACAGCCGGGAGCTCCCCGGCAGCCACGGGCATCCCGAGCGGAATTTCCTGCGTGCGGCAGCGCGCGTCGCGACCCTCGCGCTCCACGATCCGATCCACGGCGAGCTTGGCCATCCGGCGCCAAGTGGTGAGCTTTCCGCCCGTGATGGTCACGAGTCCGGAACTGGTCTCGTAGAGCTCTGCCTTGCGCGAGATATCGACCGACTTCTTCGGGTCCCCCGTCGCGATCAGCGGCCGAACGCCTGCGTACGCGCCCGTCAGGTCCGACTCTGCCAGCGAGGACCCGAAGAATGTATTGGTGGCATCGAGCAGATACCCGATGTCCTCCTCGGAGGGCGGGATGTGGTCCAGCGCTCCCTCGTAGTCGTTGTCCGTGGTTCCGATCAGGGTGCGCCCTAGCCACGGCAATACGAAGATCGAGCGCCCCGAGCCGGCGGGCACCACGGTGCCCGCGTGGACCGTCAAAGCCTCCTGCGAGACGGTGACGTGGGTCCCCCGGCTTGGCCGGATGCGGGGGACCTCGGCCTCGTCATGCAGCTCGTCGGGCCTGATCCGGTCGGCCCACACGCCGGTCGCGTTGATCACGTTCTGCCCCGCCACCTCGAACTCCCCTCCACCGATGGCATCCCGGCAGAGGATTCCCGCCGCCCGCCCGTCACGCTCGATCAGGCCGCTCGCCTCCACCGAGTTGCAGCACACCGCGCCGAAGCGCTCCGCCTCGCCGAGGATCGTGAGCACGAGCCTGACGTCGTCGGTCTGGCAGTCGTAGAAGAGGTACGCCGAGGTGGGCTCGCGCGCGGCCAGCGCGGGCACCAATTCGATGGTCTCCTGAGCGTCGATCGTGCGGTGGCGTTCGGGGCTCCACTCCTCCTCCCCACCCCGCCTGCGGCGGATCCGGTCCGAGGCCATCACGTCGTACATGTTGAGCCCGACGCCCGTCAGCCGATCGGGCCGCTTACCGTCGAAGGCGGGGATCAGGAGTGCGAGCGGCTTGACGAGGTGGGGGGCCAGCTGCACCATCAGCTGTCGTTCGAGCAATGCCTCACGAACCAGCCCTAGATCGAAGTTCTGGAGGTAGCGCAGCCCCCCGTGCACGAGCTTCGAGGATCGCGAGGAGGTGCCCGAGGCGTAGTCGGCCTTCTCCACCAGCGCCACGCTGTAGCCGCGCGAGGCGGCGTCGAGGGCCACGCCCGCGCCGGTGATGCCGCCGCCGATCACCACGACGTCGAACTCGTCGGTTTCAAACGCCCGGAGCGCGTCGGCGCGCGGGATCACGAGAGATACCGTACGAAGTCCAGCGGCGGCAGGCGCTCGGGCGCCGACTTGTCGCCCCGGGCGTACCCGAGGTGTATCAGCGCCACGAACAGCTCATCGTCCTTCATGCCCACCGCAGCGCGCCCGTCGGCCGTACGCAGCACCCCGGGGGTGCGCCAGTACCCGCCGAGCCCTCGGGCGTGCGCGCCCACCAGGACGATGTAGACCGCGCACGCCGCCGCACAGAGGTCCTCCTCGTCCTGCACGGCGTCCCCGGTCAGCTTCACCGACGCGCACACGAGCGTGGGTGCGCGGTCGAGCTTGGCTGCGGCGTCGGGTCCCGCCGAGCGCCTGAGGCGCTCGAGTGACCTCGGCCCAAGCACGCGGAAGCGCCAGGGGTTGGTCAGGTGGTGGTTGGGCGCCCAGCGCGCAAGCTCGAAGAGCTGATCGAGCGTCTCACGGTCGACCGGCTCGGGTGCGTATGCCTTGTGGGTTCGCCGACCGCGGATGGCGTCTTCGAGCTCCACTCGCTCGACGCTAGCGGATCGATCAGCCTCGGGGGAACCGCACGCCGACCGCCTCAGGGTCCGCAGCGCCTTAGCCGGCGGGCCGGCGCTGGTGCAGCCGGCGGCGGACAAGTGCCACGGCCGCCAGCGCTCCCAGCGCCGCAAGAGCCA
>JACCUO010000288.1 GCA_013811765.1 Thermoleophilaceae bacterium
GGCACTGGCATCCGCTCGAAGAGGTGTGGCTAGCCGCACCTCGATCGTTGGGGAAACCCCATTGGCGAGAGAGGCGAGGTGACCCAAAGTCATCGCGATGAGTTCGGCTTCGGTTAACCGTCGTAAGGTGTGCAAGATCGGATGACAACAGGAGGGATGCCCAGAAGGTGACGCGTCATCTAGCCCGTCTCGCAGACATCGCCTACCGCCGCCGCGGTCGCATGGTCCTCGCCTGGATCGCGGCGATGGTCGTGATCATCGGAGTGGGCTCCGCGCTGGCGGGTGAGTACAAGGCCGACTACGACACGCCGGGATCGGAGTCGAAGGCGGCGAGCGACCTCACCGAGCAGCGCTTCGGCGGCTACTCAAGCCAGGAGGTATTTGTCGTCTGGAAGGACGAGGCCGGTGCCCGGAGTCCCGGAGCCACAAGGCGCGTCAACGCCTTCTTCGCCGAGGCCAAGGGGGTCGATCACATCGCTGAACAGACCCCGATCCGGGTCTCACGCGACGGCAAGATCGGGTCGACCACGCTCCCGTTGACGGCGGCTGCCTGGGACATCCCCAAGGAGGACGGTGAGAAGCTGATCGCCGCCGCGGAGAAGAACAGTGGCGATGGGCTCGAGATCAAGCTCGGCGGGGACCCGATCTACCAGGCGCAGGAGGCCACGAGCCCCGAGGGAATCGGGTTCCTCGGCGCGGCGATCGTGCTGCTGATCGCCTTCGGCTCGGTTGTCGCTGCCGGCCTGCCACTCGCGATCGCCCTGGTCGGTCTCGGGATCTCGTCGGGAGGCCTGATCGTCCTGCTGGCCAACATCATCGACGTCCCCGACTGGACCACGGCCGTGTCGGGCCTGATCGGGATCGGGGTCGGCATCGACTACTCGCTGCTCGTCCTGACCCGATTCCGTGCCGCGATGAACGAGGGCAAGGACCGTCACGACGCCGTGGTCGAGGCCGTCACCACCGCCGGCCGCAGTGTGATTATTGCCGGCGCCACGGTGGTGATCGCCGTGCTCGGTCTCTGCCTGACCGGCCTGCCCTACATGTACGGCGTCGCCATCTCGGCCTCCCTCGCCGTTCTGGTCGTGATGGTCGCGTCGGTCACGCTGCTGCCGGCGCTCCTCGCTTACCTGGGGCCCAAGGTCGACCGCCTGCGGCTCCCGTTCCTCGGCCGGACGCTGAAGGCGGAGGGGGACGGCGAGTCTCCCGCGGCGCGATGGAGCCACTTCGTCCAGCGGCACCCGTGGACCGCGGTGATAACCGCGACCGCGGTATTGCTCGCGCTGGCAGCCCCGGCGCTCGGCATGCGCCTCGGGTTCCCTGACGCCGGCAACGACCCGCCGGACACCATGACCCGTCAGGCCTACGACCTGAACACCGAGGGATTCGGACCCGGCACGAACGGGCCGCTGGTGATCGCCGCCGACCTACCGGGGCCGGCCGCGAAGCCCAAGATCGACTCCCTCGCGGAGCGGCTGCGCGGCGAGCGCGGGGTCGCCTTCGTCCCCGATCCGCAGATAAACGCGGAGGGGAACGCGGCCATCGTCACCGTGATTCCGAGCGGCTCCCCCCAGGACGAGGAGACCGAGCACCTGGTGAACCGGCTGCGCGAGGATGTCGTGCCCGATGCGCTCGGGACCTCTGGCATCTCCGCCGAGATCGGAGGCGTGACCGCGGCGCTCGAGGATCAGAGCGAGTACATGAAGGGGCGCATGCCGCTGTTCATAGCCGGAGTCGTCGGCCTCTCCTTCCTGCTCCTGCTCGTCGCTTTCCGCTCACCACTGATCTCGCTCAAGGCCGCGGTGATGAATCTGCTGTCGGTCGGCGCGGCCTACGGCGTGATGACGCTTGTGGCAAAGGGGGGAGCGGTCGGCGGGCTGATCGGAATCGATCACGAGGTACCCATCGCGCCCTTCATGCCTGTGATGATGTTCGCGATCCTTTTCGGCCTCTCGATGGACTATGAGGTCTTCCTGATATCGCGGATCCGTGAGGAGTACCTGAAGGATGGGAACACCCGGCGGGCGGTGGCCGACGGCCTGGCGCGAACCGCACGCGTGATAACCGCGGCGGCGGCGGTCATGGTGATCGTCTTTCTCGCGTTCATCGCGGCGCCCGACGTCTTCCTGAAGTTGTTCGGGATCGGACTCGCCGTGGCGATCTTGCTCGATGCCACCGTCGTGCGGATGGTGCTCGTCCCCGCCGTGATGCAGCTCCTGGGCAGCCGCAACTGGTGGATCCCGAGCTGGCTGGAGCGGAGCCTGCCCCGGCTGGAGGTCGAGCGTGTCGCCGTCGGGAGGGCGGCGGAGGGAGGGCCCTAACGCTCGTCAACCCGTCTGTCCGTGGCGTCGGTCCTACCCCTAGCCGGCGGCTCCGAATCTCCGGCAAAGGAGCGACTCACTCTTCCCGTCTCGGGCGGCGACGCCGAAAGACAGGTCAGGCCCGCCATCTCGGTCTCGATGCCGGACGATCCGCTCAGAGCAGAGCCGCTCGCGCCCTACGCTACAACCTGCCGCTCGAACGGGGGCGGCGGCGCCCCACGCCGTCGCCCGAGCCAGGTCCGATCAGTCTGGGCGTCCGCCGTCGCGGGAGCCGTTGGCCCCGTCACGGGAGGCATCGCGGGAGCCGTTGCCATCCGCTGGCGCCATCAAAAAGATCTCGACGGCCACGTCAGGGTCGTGGAGGTTGTCGCTGAGAAACGCCTCCACCTGGCGACCGGAGAGCCGCTCGACTGCGGCAATCAGATCCTCGCGCATGGTGCCCTGGAACGCCCGGCGCATCGCGAGCACCTCCAAGGACTGGCCGCGCGCGGCGAGCGTCTTCTCGGCCTTGGTGAGGGAATCGCGCAGCGTCACAATGATCGTGTCGCCGTCGATGGTCGTTCGGGCCCGGGTGGGACCCCGCCCCGTGTAGTCGTGTAGCAGCCCGACGACCGCGTTCGAGATTGCCGCCGCCATCGACCCCACAGGGGTGATGGAAGCATCGGGTGCTGCGAGTCCTTCGGACATCAGGCCGCTCCGGTCTCTCCCTCGCATCTTGGCGTCGCCCGTGAGCGAGGAAGACTGTTCAGAACCCGCGAAGCGACGGCGCTACATCAGTCATTGTAGAGCATCGGCGCGCCAGGCCCGTGGCGTAGCATTCCGGAGCCATGGGAGACATCGGAAAGCCCGTTCGCGAGACCGATCGGCCCGAGCCCGTCCCGGCTCCCGCACCCGAGCCCGTCCCGGCTCCCCCGGAGCCGAAGCCGGAGCCCGTCAAGACGTGACTGCAGAGCCGGTCGCCGAGCCGCTGGTCGGCTTCCGGCATTGGGGGGCGCGAAGGGGCAGGCTCTACTCGGGCATCTTCGTCGCCGGCCGCTTCGTTCCCAACCCCGCCCTGGCGATGGTCGCCCCACGGGCGGTTCCCTCCCCGTGGCCCACGCAGGGCAGCCGAGTGGCGAAGTGCTTCGCGGTCCGCGGCCATGAGGCCCCCTACCGGGACTGCCGCTGCGGCTTCGCCGCGTACTACGCCCTTCCCGAAAAGCCCGCCCTCCCCGCGCCGGAGGCGGTCTGGGGGGCAATCGTGGCATGGGGGCGGATCATCGAGTGCGAGCGGGGCTTCCGCGCCCAGTACGCCCGGCCGCTGGCGTTGCTCGAGTGCCACAACCCCCTCGACATGAAGACGAGGAAGCGCCCGGCCGTGGCTGCCGAGGAGTACGGGATCCCGCTTTTGGCGCGGGAGGATCTGATTGCCTACGCAGG
>JACCUO010000301.1 GCA_013811765.1 Thermoleophilaceae bacterium
CAACGGGTGTTCCTGGACGCCGGTGTCACCTCCGGCGCGAGCGCGTGACCCCGCCGAAGGTCCTCGTCAAAGAGAAGATCGGGGAGTTGGGAGTCGATCTCCTTCGCGAAGCCGGCTTCGAGGTGGAGGTCGGCTCGGACTGGGATCAGGCTACCTTCGAGAGCCGGATCGGCGAGTTCGACGGCATCCTCATCCGCTCGGCCACCCAGCTGAGCGCGGATCTGCTCGAGAGGGCTGTGCGCCTGCGGGCGGTGGGCCGTGCCGGGGTCGGTGTCGACAACGTGGACGTGGCCGCAGCCACGCGCCGCGGGATCGTGGTGGTGAACGCGCCGCAGTCGAATGTGATCACGGCGGCCGAGCACACGGTGGCGCTCCTGCTCGCGCTGGCGCGCAACGTCCCCCAGGCCCACGGCTCGCTCACGGCGGGTGCCTGGGAACGGTCCAAGTACAGCGGCGTGGAGGTCTACGAGAAGACGCTGGGCATCCTCGGGTTTGGCCGCATCGGGCAGCTGGTGGCCCAGCGCGCGAAGGCCTTCGGGATGCACGTCCTGGCCTTCGACGCCTACGTCGCGGAGGAGCGCTTCGCAGAGCTCGGAGTCGAGCGCGCCGCGACCTCCGATGATCTCTATGCGCGCGCGGACTTCGTCACCGTGCACCTGCCAAAGACCCCCGAGACCGAGAACTGGCTCGATGCCGCCGCCTTCTCGAAGATGAAGGACGGCGTGCGCATCATCAACGTGGCGCGCGGGCCACTGATCGTGGACGGGGACCTGAAGGACGCGATCGATTCCGGCAAGGTCGCCGGCGCCGCGCTCGACGTCTTCCGGGAGGAACCGATGCTCGAGCACCCCTTGTTCGGCTATCCGAACGTGGTGGTCACCCCGCATCTCGGGGCCTCGACGGCCGAGGCCACGGATCGGGCCGGCTACCAGGCGGCGGCGCAGATCGTGGCGGCGCTCACGGACGGAGTGGTCACGAGCGCCGTCAACGTGCCGGCGGTGCCGACCGAGGATCTCGAGGCGCTCGGGCCCTTCCTGCCCCTGGCCGGCCAGCTGGGCCGGATTGCCACGGCGCTGGCAGAGGGCACCTCGGTGGACGCGCTGGAGGTGGCCTACCTGGGCGGCGTGGCCGGGCGCGACACCCGGTTCCTCACCGTGCAGGTGCTGAAGGGTGTTCTCGCGGGACGGACCGAGGAAGCGGTGAACGACGTCAATGCCCCGGCACTCGCGGAGGAGCGGGGTATCGTCGTGACGGAGACCAGCACGGATCGCGCCCGGGACTTCACCGACCTGATCAGGGTCACCGTGGTCAGCGGCGAGGACCGCACTCAGGTCGTGGGCACGGTGCTCGGCCGCCGCGACCGCCCGCATCTTCTCGAGGCCTGGGGCTCGCGCTTCAACGTCCAGCTCGAGCAGAACCTCGCGGTCTTCCGCTACCGCGACCAGCCGGGCATGATCGGCCGGGTTGGCACGACGTTCGGCGAGGCGGGCGTGAACATCGTCTCGGCTGCCGTGGGCCGCCACCCCGACGGAGGCGGCGAACCGGATGCGGAGGCCGTGATGGTGATCACCGCCGATGCGCCGGTGCCCAAGGAGGTGGTGGACGCCATCGCGGGCAGTGACGGGTTTGTCGCGGGGCGCACGGTGAGCCTGTAGCGGCTTGGCCCGGTCGAGAGGGCGTCCGCGGCATCGAGTGGACCGCTCCGGGCCGACCGTGTACCCTGGAAACGCATGACGTTCCCGCTCGACCTGCGACTTTTCCTCCTCCCCCCTCGGGGGGAATAGCGCGTGGCGGCCGCCCAAGCCGCAAGCCCAGAGAACGCAGGCGGAAGCAGATAGAGCAGTAGCGAAAGGACGTCATGGCAGCAGCACAGAGAACGCGTAAGGAAGAGGACCGGGTCCGCATCTTCGATACGACGCTTCGCGATGGCGAGCAGTCGCCGGGGATCTCGCTGAACAAGCAGGAGAAGCTCGAGGTCGCCGCCCAGCTCGCCCGGCTGGGGGTGGACGTGATCGAAGCCGGCTTCCCGATCGCCTCCCCGGGTGACTTCGAGGCCGTCCAGGAGATAGCGCGGGAGGTGCACGGGCCCGTCATCTGCGGGCTTGCGAGGACGGGCGTCGCCGATATCGATGCCGCCTGGAATGCGATCAAGGACTCAGAGCGCCCGCGGATCCACACCTTCATCTCGACGAGCGACATCCACATCGAGCACCAGCTGCAAAGCACGCGGGAGAACGTGAAGGGCCAGGCGCGTGCCGCCGTGGCCCACGCAAGGCAGTACTGCGAGGACGTGGAGTTCTCCCCGATGGACGCCACGCGCGCGGACCTGGAGTTCACCGCGGAGGTGCTCCAGATCGCGCTCGATGAGGGCGCCACCACGATCAACGTGCCGGACACGGTCGGCTACTCGATGCCCGAGGAGTACGCGGACATGTTCCGCGAGCTCATTCGCCATGTGCCGGGGCTGGCGGACGTGACCCTGTCGGTCCACTGCCATGATGACCTCGGCCTGGCCGTCGCCAACTCGTTCGCTGGGGTGCAGGCCGGCTGCCGCCAGGTGGAGTGCGCCATCAACGGTATCGGCGAGCGGGCCGGCAACGCGTCGCTCGAGGAGATCGTGATGCTGCTGCGTACCCGGGAGGCCAGTCACGGTCTGTGGACGGGCGTGAACACCGTGGAGCTCGCCCGCACCAGCCGCCTGGTGTCCCGCGTGACGGGCTACCAGGTGCAGCCCAACAAGGCGATCGTCGGCCGGAACGCCTTCGCGCACGAGGCCGGCATCCACCAGGATGGCGTGCTCAAGGAGCGCACCACCTACGAGATCATGGACGCCACGACGATCGGGCTCGAGAGCAACTCGATCGTGCTCGGCAAGCATTCCGGAAGACACGCTCTGCGCAAGGCCCTGGAGGAGCTCGGCTTCGCGGTGGAGGGCGCGGCGCTCAACACGGCGTTCAGGCG
>JACCUO010000310.1 GCA_013811765.1 Thermoleophilaceae bacterium
CTGCTGCTGAGCGTCACTGCGGTGGAGTCGGCCACCCCCGCGGGCGCCACGCTGAGCCCGGACGCCAACGGCGCCGGGCGCATCGGCTGGACCGGGGTCGCCCGGACCGGCAGCGCCGCGAACACCGCCGACGAGGGCGAGAGCTGCTTTGGCACCGATCGGCGCCCATCGGGCCCCTCCGGTTGCGACCTCTTCCGCCTCGATGTCTCGGTGCCGGCGGACTTCTACCGCAACAACCCGGGATCGGTGCAGATCGACGTCGGTGGCTTTGGGGTGTCAGACCTCGACCTCTACGTCTACAAGCGCAACCCCGACGGCACGCGCGGCGAGTTCGTGGCGGGCGACGGGCAGCTGATCGGTTTGGAGGAGCGCGTGGTGGCCGACCGCGCGGAGGGCGCCTACTACGTCGCGGTGGTGCCCTACACCGTCTTGGGCGAGCAGCCCTACTCCGCCAGCGCGAAGCTGATCACGCGCCGTGGCCCGGGAATCGACGAGCTGAACCGCCGCGCGCCGCGCGGCGTGCCGAACGTGCGCGCCTCCCGCGACCGCTACACCTCCCATTCCGAGCCCACTATCGCGATGGACCCACTCGACCACGACCACCTGATCGCGGGCTCGAAGATGTACGAGAACAACGAGAAGTACCTCTTCAAGGTGGGCACGTACGAGTCGTTCGACGGCGGCCGCAGGTGGACCGACCAGGGTCATCTACCCGGCTACTGCCAGGCGCCCGGGCAGTGCGATCCGTCGAACGAGGTTGCCTACCGGACCACCTCCGACCCCACGATCGCCTTCGATGACGAGGGCACGGCCTACGCCAACGTGCTCGACGCGCCCGGCGGCACGAACTCCTTTCAGGGCTTCAACATGACAGTGCACACAAAGCGCCGGGGCATGCCGTGGTCGGGGCCGACCACCGTGCACGACAACCGCGTGAATGGCCTCACCGAGCAGCTCCTGCTCGATGACAAGAACTGGATCGCGGTGGACAACGTCAGGGACACCCGGGGGGGTCCCAACCGCCAGGGCGACGGCAAGACCGGGACCATCTACATCTGCTGGAGCTTCGACGGCACCGGCGTCGGCCCCGCTCCGCTGCCGCTGCAGCAGATCGTGGTCATGCGCTCGCTCGACGGTGGCAAGACCTGGGGCGGCGCGCGCCCCGGCGACAACACGCCGCAGTTCATCAGCCAGAAGACGCTGGTCTCGGGCATCGGCTGCCACGTGGCGATCGGGCCGACGGGCGAGGTCTACGCCACCTGGTACGACAACCAGCTGAACGCCCTGATGCAGGCAAAGTCCACAAACCGCGGGCGATCCTGGACCCCGGCGGCGCCGATCGCCGGGATTGAGGGAGTCAACGATCCCTTCGAGGGCGAGTCCTTCCGCAACCTCTCGATTCCCACCACGGCGGTCGATCCCCGCAACGGCCACGTGTACGTGGCGGCGGCGTCGAGAAACGCCGAGGGCAACCCGCTGCTACCCAACGTGTTCGCCGTCGGAAAGCTGATCAAGCAGGGCAAGCTCACGACGGAGAATCTGAGAAAAGCACTCACGAACAAGAAGGCCAACGACGTGGCGGGCCGGGACTACAAGGCCGGCGGTGACGGTTTCGGGCCGCTCTCGGGCGCCGACATCGTGCTCTTCAAGTCGGTCAACGGCGGACGCTCGTACACGGGGCCGGTGCGCGTGAACCAGGATCCGAGGAACTCGGACGCGGACCAGTTCCAGCCCTGGATGGCGGTCACCGACCGTGGGCAGGTGAACGTCTCGTTCTTCGATCGCCGCAACGATCCCGCCAACTACTTCATCGACACATGGCTCGCCCGTTCCAACGACGGCGGCAGGACCTTCGGCGACACGCGGGTCTCACAGCAGATGTGGGATCCCGCGGTGAACGCGCCGACCTCCGTGTCCGGCAAGTTCATCGGCGACTATCAGGGTCTGGTGGCAGATGACGACGTGGCGATCCCGTTCTGGAACGACACGCAGCTAAACAACCTGCCCAAGTCGAGCAAGGAGTTCTCGCCCTACCAGGAGGTGTTCTCGGCACGGGTGCCCAACCGGCCCGAGCGTGCCGGTGTGCGCTCACGCTGCTTTCCCCGCAGGCTACGGATCGGGCGCCGTGCCATCGGCAGGGCCTCGGTGGGGGCGCGCCGCGCGACCGTGCTGCGGCGGCTAGGGCCTCCGCGGGCCAGGCGAGGCAACGTCTGGCGCTACTGCGTGCGTGGGGGCGGACGGGTGCTCCTGGTGTTCTCGAAGCGCAAGCGGGTCACCTTCGTCGCCTCCACCGCTCGTGGCCACAGGCGGCGGGGGGTAGGGCCGCGGAGCACGGTGCGCCGGCTGCGTGCGGTGTTCCGCCGGGCCGGCGTGCGCTCGCTGCCCGGTGGTATTCTGAGGGTGCGCCGCGGAAGCTCCCGGCAGATTCTGTTCGGCACCCGCCGGGGGCGGGTGCGCTACGTGGCCGTGGCCGACCGCGCCACGCTCAGGAAGCGCTCGCGCAT
>JACCUO010000313.1 GCA_013811765.1 Thermoleophilaceae bacterium
CCCCGCGCACGGTGACCGAGGCGCCGTAGCGCGTGTCGCAGGAAAAGCGGCCGGTGACGCGCACGGCGGCCCCGAGACGGGCCACCCCAGCCACCTCGTCCACCCCGTCCCACACCACGGCCTCGACGGCGCCCGTGGCGTCCCCCAGCTGCAGCTTCAGAAACGGATCGCCGTTCTTCTTCTGGCGGCGCTTGAGCTCGCGCACCTCGAAGACCGAGTCGACGGTCTGACCGTCCACCAGCTCTCGCACGAACTCCTTCGTGCCGATGAGCGCAGGCTGCTCGACAGGCAGATTCAGGGTCTCCATGGGCCGATCCAAGGTAGAGGTGGTTTCGGACGGGATAGGGTCCACGGGGATGAGGTCGCGAGCCGTTCTCTCTGTCTGACATGCCGGCGGTGCTCGTGGCAGGGGGGACGGGCGCGCTCGGCGGCGCGGTGGTCAGTGCGCTGTCCCGCGCCGGCTGGACGGTGACGGTGGTCGATCGCGCCGACGCTTTATCCCCGGAGGGCGTTCACTCTGTCCGGGCGGACCTCCTGGACACCGAGGCGGCGCGGGCGGCGGTGGACGGCGTCCGGGACCTGGGCGCGGTGGTCAACCTCGTGGGGGGCTTCTCCATGGGTGGGAAGGTGGAGGGCGTCGAGCTCGCCGACTTCGAGGCGATGCTGCGCCTCAATCTCGTGCCCGCCTTCAACCTTGCTCGCGCCGCGATGCCGCGGCTCGCCGCGGGCGAGGGGGGCGCGTTCGTGTGCGTGTCCGCGCGCGCCGCAATCGAGCCGTTCCCGGGTGCCACGGGCTACATCACCGCCAAGGCAGGCGTGCTCGCGCTGGTTCGGGCGCTGGACGCGGAGTACCGGGACGCCGGGGTGCGCTGCAACGCCGTGCTGCCGAGCGTCATCGACACGCCCGCGAACCGCGAGTCGATGCCGGATGCGGACCGCTCGAAGTGGGTGCCCTCCGAGCAGATCGCGCGGGTGATCCGCTTCCTCTGCTCGGAGGATTCGGCGCCCACGTCAGGCGCGGCTGTACCGGTGTACGGCCGTGCCTGAGCGGAGCGCGCCCCTCAGGATCCGCTCTGACCGCCGTAGTAGGCGAGCGCGCGGCGGCCGAGGTCCTTTGTCGAGCCGCCGTTCTGGACGGCGCTGATCGGCGCTCCGATCAGGGGCACGAGCCGTCCCGCACCCCGCTTGATCATCCGCTTGCCCACATAACGCATCAGCTTCTCGCTCAGCCGCCGCTCGCCGCTCTTGGACAGCTTGCTCTCGATCATGGCCTGCGCCATCGGCTTGCCAAGACCGTCGAGCGCCTGCCTCGCCTCTGCAGGGGTGTCGTAGACCTCCCACAGCGCGAGCAGCTCGGCCGGGCGCATCGGGTGGCGCGGGTCGTATCCGTAGGCGGCGGCGATGTAGAAGACCATCCGCGCCTGGACCCAGGCGAGCCCGCCCAGGTTGGCCGCCCCCGTGACGATTCCGCCGAAGCCAAGCGCAAAGCCCTCGACACGTGACATCCGTACGTGCTTCCGGTAGGCGGTGTTGGCGAGTGACGTGGGCGAATGGCCGGTGCCTGCCAGCCGAACCCACCGCTCCGCGGGGCCCCCGAACCGCTCGGCAGCCGCGAGGGCGATCAATTCGGGCGCGCGCTCCGGCTGGGCGAGCGCACGCCGCCAGATCGGGTCGGGAACCCCGCCGACCTGCTCGAGTTCTTGCCCCGCGGCCACGATACGCAACCATAGGGATATGGGAATTCTCAGCGACGACATGAAAGGCGAGCGCGAGCAGGTCGTGGAGCGGCTCGTGAAGGCCTACTGGATGGAGATCGAGACGGTGATGAGCTACATCTCGAACTCGATCAATCCGGACGGTGTCCGCGCCCAGGAGGTGATCCACAGCCTCGAGAAGGACATCCAGGAGGAGCTCGGCCACGCCCAGCTCTTCGGCAAGCGCATCAAGGAGCTCTACGGCGTGGTCCCCGGCTCCCTCGACTTCTCGGCCGAGCAGACCTACCTCCAGCCCCCCGCCGAGCAGGCCGACATCGTGCACGTGATCAAGGGCGTCATCGAGGCCGAGAAGGGCGCCATCGAGCACTACAACGAGATGATCGAGTACTGCGAGGGAAAGGACCCGGTGACGGCCGACATGGCCACGGCCATCCTCGCCGACGAGGAGGGTCACCGGCGCCTCTTCGAGGGCTTTCTCAAGGAGTACGAGAGGGGCGCCTGAGCCGCCCGGGCGGATTCGCCCCTCAGGCGGACGGATCGAAGGCCACGAGCATGCCGAATGTGGCCGCTGCGGTCAGGACTATCAGCGCGAGGATCGCTATGAAGGGCACCCGCGGATTGCGCTGGCGAACGGAGATCGTGACGGCGGTGAACCCCAGGACCAGGACGACCGCGGCGGGTACGTACTCCACAGGTGGACCCTACACCGGGCGCAGGAGCTGAACGGGGCGTTGGCGGACGGGCAGGCCTGGCGGGCGCTGCCCGCCTGAGCACCATGCAAGGACGGTTCGAGTCAAGCGGCCCAGGACGAGCGGTGATCAGCTTGTTCGTCGTCGTGGTCTTCGCCAGCGTCTTCGTGTCGAGCATGACCAATGGGGCGCTGGAGCCGTCGCTGCTGCGTCAAGATCAAAAACTCCTCGCGCTCATGGGGCTCGACCAGCGCTGGGACATCTTCGCGCCCGACCCTCGGCGAAAGGCGGTCGAGGTCCGGGCGCAGATCACCTACGCCGACGGTCAGGTGGAGAAGTGGCGCCTGCCGAACGGGCCGCCGGTGATCGGCGGGTATTGGGATGGTCGCTGGCGCAAGTGGCTGGACAACGCCATGCGGGCCGGCCCGCAGTCGGAGCTGTGGCCGGACCTCGCGAAGTGGCTCGCACGTGAGCGGCTGGAAAGCGGTCGTAGGCCGGTGCAGGTCACGGTCGTGGGCAGGTACCACGACCAATACCGGCCGGGCACCGATCCGCTCCGCGGGCCTTGGCGCGAGCTCGTGGTCCACCGCCTGCCCGTCAGCCCGTTTCAGGCGGTCAGCCGATGACCCGCGTCACCCGGGCCTGGACCCACTTTTGGTTCGCCCCCCAACCCACGTCGACGCTCGCGCTCTTCCGGATCGCCTTCGGCCTGCTCGCGCTGGTCTGGACCTTGCTGCTGGCTCCCGACCTGTTCGCATTCTTCTCGCGAGACGGGTTGGTCCCGCGCCAGCCGGATTACCTATTCGAGCTGCCGTGGATCTGGGGCGTGCTTGGCGGAGCTCCCGGCGATCCGGTCGTGGCCGTGCTCTTCGCCGTCCTGCTCGTGGCGTGTGTCTGCGTTCTCATCGGCTACCGCACGCGGCTCGCCAGCGCAGCGGTCTTCGTGGGAATCGTCTCCTTCGAGCGCCGCAATCCGTTCGTGTTCAACGCCGGCGACGCTCTCATCAGGGTCATGGCCCTCTACCTCGTCCTGGC
>JACCUO010000197.1 GCA_013811765.1 Thermoleophilaceae bacterium
CAGTGGTCCCAGTGGCCGGCAGCGGGCGCTGGCCCGCGCCGCGCTTGGGGGTGGTGCGGCGGCCGTCATCGGGTCGCACCCGCATGTGTTGCAGCCGACGGTTCGCAGGGGGCGCCGGGTCGTGGCCTACAGCCTGGGCAACTTCGTCTGGTCTGCGGGCTCAGGGCTGACCTCGCGAACGGGGATCCTTCGATTGCGGCTCTCCACCCGGGGCGTGGAGGGGGTCGGTTTCCTGGCCGCTCGGATCTCCGGCACGCGCCCGGCGCTGCTCGGGCGGCGGGCCCGGTGAGACCTACCGAGAAACGCTACGACGGCTTCCTGGTGGTCTTCGCGATCGCGGTGGTCATGTGGTTGAGCGAGATCGCCGACGTGCTGGCCGGCCACCGGCTCGACCAGTACGGCATCGAGCCGCGCGATACCGACGGTCTCGCCGGGATCGTGGCGGCACCGTTTCTCCACGCGGGCTTCGGCCACCTGGTGTCCAACACGGTGCCGTTTCTGATCCTCGGGTTCGTGATCGCCTTCAAGGGAGCGATGCGGGTCGTGGCCGTCACCGCGGTCGTCGCGCTGGTGAGCGGCCTGGGCACCTGGCTCGTGGCTCCGGCCGGCACGCTGCACCTTGGAGCGAGCGGCGTGGTCTTCGGCTACGCGACCTACCTGCTCAGCCGCGGGTTCTTCGACCGTGACGTGGTCGAGCTGGCGATCGGCCTGGCGGTCGGCGTGATCTGGGGCAGCGTGTTGCTCGGAGGCCTCCTGCCGGAGGAGGGCATCTCGTGGCAGGGACACCTGTTCGGCGCGATCGGTGGGGTGGCGGCCGCGCGGCTGCTCGCGAGGACGCGCGCCGAGCCGTCGCGTGCCTGAGACCTTTGCGGCGGGATCCTGCGCGTGAACGGGTATCCGAGAAAAACGCTGCCCGGCGCGCGCAACGGGGAGGGAGGCGCGCCGGGCAGCAGGGCCTCAGATGTTGTTTTCGAAGGACCCCCTCGGATGGATCACTCGCGGCTCAGAGAGCCACGAGGCGGGTGGCGGCTGCCTTCCAGGTGGCCGTCACGCGCTTGCCCTCGCTCAAGCCGAGCCTTTTGGCCGAGGCGAGCGTGACCTCGGCCGCGAGCGGTTGGCATGCCACCAGGCCGAGCCGCACGCGGTTGCCGATCTCGGTGACCGAGACTACCTCCGCGGCGAGGTGGTTCTGAGCGGAGCCCTGCGGCCCTCCCGAGCCCTCCGGCTCGATCGTGATCTCCCAGGGATGCACGCTCACGCCGACGGGGCCTTTGGCCGCGTCGGTGCTGGCCACGTGCCCGCCCCCGTCGAGCTCGACAAGCGTGAGGCCGCTCTCACCCGCCCGGGCGCTGCCGGTGAGCACCACCGCACCCGTGAAGTCCGCAACGAACGCGGAGCTGGGCATCGAGGCCAGCTCGCTCGGCGTGCCCTCCTGCACGACGCGCCCGGAGTCCATGATGCCCACGCGCGTTCCGAGCTGGGCGGCCTCCCCGAAGTCGTGGGTGACGAGCACCGTGGGCACGGAGGCCTCGCGCATCACGCTCGCGAGCTCGCGTGAGGCCGACACCCGGGTGCGCGCGTCGAGCGCGGAGAGGGGCTCGTCGAGTAGCAGCACGTCCGGCCGTCGGGCGAGTGCCCGCGCGAGGGCGACCCGCTGGCGCTCCCCGCCGGAGAGGGTCCGGGGCCTTGCCTCGGCGAGGCGCTCGAGCCCGAACCGGCCCAAAAGCTCGTGGGCACGCCGCCGGCGCTGGCGCCGGGGAGTGCCGCGCAACGGGTAGGCCACGTTCTGCCAGGCGCTCAGGTGGGGGAAGAGCGCGTACTCCTGGAAGAGATAGCCGCAGCGGCGCCGCTCCGGGGGCACGTCGCGCCCGGTCTCGGTGTCGAGCCACACCTCTTCGCCGCAGCGCACCAAGCCCCGCTCGGGCCGAAGCAGTCCAGCAGTCACCCGCAGGAGCGAGGTCTTTCCCGCGCCCGACGGCCCGGCGAGCGCGAGGCACTCCCCGGGGGCCACGTCGAGCGCGGCTTCGAGCCCGAGCCCCCCAAGCCGCGCCTGGGCCCTAACGCGCAGCATCGCCGAGTGGCTCGGATCCCTGAACCAGCTTGACCGACAGCAGGATCCCCGCGGAGACCGCGACCAGCACCGCCGAGAGCGCCAGCGCAGCGTCGAAGTCGGTGGCAAAGCGGTCGTAGATCGCGAGCGGCGCGGTCTGAGTGATCCCCTGAAAGGACCCGGCGAACATCAGCGTCGCGCCGAACTCGCCCAGCGAACGGCCGAGCGCAAGCGCCGTGCCGGCCACGAGCCCGGGCATTGCGCTCGGGACCATGACCCGGGCGAAACTGCGCGCCTCCGAGGCGCCCAGCGTGCGCGATGCGTCGAGCAGGGTGCGGTCCACCGAGGCGAAGGCCGCCTGTGCCTGGCGCAGGTAGAACGGCGAGGCCACGAATGTGAGCGCTACGACCACCCCCGCCGTCTCGAGCGAGAGCCGGACCCCGAGTCCCTCGAGCGTCCCGCCGAGGATGCCAGAAGGCCCGACTGCCGCGAGCAGCGCGATCCCCGCCACGGCCGGTGGGAGCACCAGTGGCAGTTCGACGAGCGTGATCACCACTGCCCGGCCGGGAAAGGAACGGGTGGCGAGCAGGTAGGCGGCGGGCGTGCCGACGAGCAGGATGATCGCGAGCGCGATCGAGGTCGTCTCGAGGCTCAGCCAAAGGGCCTCGCGCGCGCTCTCCTCGCCGAGGCTCGAGAGGATCGCCCCCGGCCCGGCGTCCAGGAAGATCGCGAGCACCGGGAGCGTCAGGAAGGCGATCGCGCAGGTGAGCGCGACGGTCAGCAGCGAGGCGAACCCCGGCCGCCCCTTCACGGGGTGGGCCCGAACCCCGCGGCCAGCAGCGTGGTGTGGCAGCGCCCGGCGGCGAGGTCGTGCAGGTAGCGCCTCGCCGCGCCGGGGTGCGGTGCGTTCTTGACGACCCCGGCGGCGTAGACGACGCTCGGCTGCAACGTGCCGGGGAGCGCGACGGATCTCAGCTTGCCGCGCGCCGCCCTCACGTCGCTCTCGTAGGCGAAGCCGGCATCGGCCGCGCCCTGGGTGAGCTTGCCGACTATCCCTCTCACGTCGGGCTCGTTTGAGCGCACGTTGGCGAGGATCGCGCGGGCCACGTTCGCCGGAAGGCGTGAGAGCAGCTTGCGGGTATAGGCGCCGATCGGCACCGATTCCGAGCCGAGCGCGAGCTTCGACCCCGGCCGCGCCAGATCCTCGACGGAGCCGATCTCCGAGTCACGGGGCACGGCGACCACGAGCCTGTTCGTCACGAGCTTCACCGGCTGCTCGAGCAGCCCTTCGCGGCGCAGCCGTGCCGGCAGCTCGGTGTTGGCGGCGCTGTAGACGTCTGGCTTCACCCCCCGGCGGATCTGCGCGGCGAGCTCGTCCGAGCCCGCAAAGGAGAGCCGCACGTCGGCGGCCGCGAATTCCGGGCTGCATTTCTCCAGCGCCTCCTTCATCGATGCCGCGGCCGAGACCACCAGGCGCGGCTTGTCCCTGGCGCGGCGGTTGTCACCGCCTCCACAGGCCATCGTTCCGAGTGCGAGGCCCGCCAGCAAGATGGCCGCAGCGGCCCATCTCAAGACGCCCCCTTCTCGATCATCACCGAGGTGGCCTTCACGGCGGCGGTGGCCGGCATCCCCGGTACGAGACCGAGCTCCTCCACCGCGTCGCGGGTGACCGCCGCCGTCACGAGATGGGGCCCGGCCTCGATCTCCACGAGCGCCATCACGCCGTCCACCTCTACCGACCGCACCACGCCCGGGAAGCGGTTGCGGGCGGACAGCGTGTCACCCGCCCGGTGGCGTGGCGCCCGCTCGGCCAGGCGCTCGATCTCCTTCGCCGGTACGCGGCGGCGGTTCGCCGAGTCGCGCGCCGTTTTCAACTTCCCGGTTCGCTCCCAGCGGCGCAGCGTGTCCACGCTCACTCCGAGCGCGCGGGAGGCGTCCCCGAGCAGTATTCCGTCGGACTCCACCGTGCCTATGTATCACATAGGCAGCGACTCAGGGTGGTGCCACGGCTCAGGATCGCGTCCCAGCGCTGCGTACGAGCG
>JACCUO010000318.1 GCA_013811765.1 Thermoleophilaceae bacterium
GGTCGTCGATGTGGTGGAGAAGGGCTACAGCCTGAACGGCGCCGTGCTCCGTCCTGCCCGCGTGGTGGTCTCCGGGTAGAGAGATGCCGGCGGTCAAGGACCCATACGCGATTCTCGGGGTGGAAAAGAAGGCCTCTGAGGAGGAGATCAAGAAGGCCTACCGCAAGCTCGCTCGGCAGTACCACCCGGACAAGAACCCGGGCGACTCTTCGGCGGAGGAGCGTTTCAAGCAGATCCAGCAGGCCTACTCTGTCCTCTCCGACCCCAAGAAGCGGCGGGAGTACGACGCCGGGGGCATCTTCAGCGGCGGCGGCTTCGACCCCGGCGCCTTCCGCGGGGGCAACTTCGGCGGCGGGCTCGGCGACATCATCTCCGACCTCTTTGGCAACGCGGCCGGACGCGCCGGCGCGGGTACGCCTCGGGCCGAGCGCGGTCGCGACCTTGAGACCGAGGTGCACATCGCCTTCGACCAGGCGATGGAGGGTGCGCAGGTTCCGGTCAGCGTTCCCCTGTCGGCGCCCTGCAAGACATGCCGGGGCACGGGCGCGAAGCCCGGCACCGTCCCGCAGGTCTGCAGCCTGTGCCAGGGGCGCGGGGTGGAGTCGGAGTCCCAGGGGCTCTTCTCGATCTCTCAGCCGTGCGGGAAGTGCGGCGGCACGGGGACCGAGATCACCGATCCATGCTCGACATGCAAGGGCAGCGGCCAGACTCGTCAGGTAAAGCGCTACAAGGTGAACATCCCCGCGGGTGTCCGTGACGGCAGCCGAGTGCGACTTGCGGGCAAGGGCGAGCCCGGTGCGCGAGGCGGACCCGGCGGGGACCTCTACGTGATCACGCGGGTGGCCGAGTCGCCACTGTTCAAGCGGCGCGGGGACAACCTGGAGGTGGAGGTCCCGGTCACGATCCCGGAGGCCGTTCGCGGAGCCACCATCGAGGTGCCCACTCTGAATGGCTCCAAGCGCATCCGGGTCACGCCGGGCACCCAGCACGGGACCGTCCAGCGGTTGCGGGGGGAGGGTCCCGCGCGGCTGGGCGGGCGCGGCCGTGGTGACATCCACTACAGGCTGGTGATCGACGTCCCCCGATCCCTCTCCCGGGAGCAGCGCGAGGTGGTCGACGAGCTGGCCGCCGTGATGGACGAGAATCCGCGCGAACGGATGCTGAAGGGAAGGGGCTCCTGATGGCCGCGCCCGAGCAGCGCCAAGGCGTCTACATGATCTCCGTGGCCGCGGAGCTCGCCGGGATGCATCCTCAGACGCTGCGCATCTACGAGACCCGCGGCCTGATCGCCCCACGGCGCTCGCCCAAGAACACGCGGCTCTACTCGCAGGAGGACGTCGAGCGCCTGCGGCGCATCCAGGAGCTCACGACCGAGCTGGGGATGAACCTCGCGGGGGTGGAGCGGGTGTTCGAGCTCGAGCAGGAGGTGGAGCGGATGCAGCGGCGCCTGCGCAGCCTCGAGCGCCAGGCAGAGCGCGCACAGGCGGAGCTACAGGAGGAGATCGATCGCGTGCGGCGCTCCTTCAGGGCAGAGCTCGTGCCCTACGAGCCACCCGGGCGGGCGCTTGTGCCGAGTGGCCCGAAGCAAGGCGCCGTGCGCGTCCGGATTGCCCGCCCGAGGAGCTGACCGATGCAACCGGATCGCTTCACGCTCAAGTCACAGGAGGCCCTCGGCGCCGCCCAGCGGCTCGCTGCGGCGCGCGGGAACGCGCAGGTCGTCCCCCACCATCTGCTGATTGCGCTGCTCGAGCAGGAGGGCGGCATCGTGGTCCCTGTCCTGCGCCGCACGGGCGCCGATCCCGAAGCCGTCCGCCGCCGCGCCAATGAGGCACTCGACTCGCTTCCCACCGTCACCGGGGAGACTTCCGCCGCTCCCCCCTTCGACTCGGAGCTGCTCGACCTGCTGAAGCAGGCGGACGACACCGCGCGCGGGATGGGTGACGAGTACGTGTCCACCGAGCACCTTCTGCTCGTCCTGGCAGGCACGCCTTCGGTGGATGCAGGCTCGACCCGCGAGCAGCTCGCGGAAGCGGTCGCGCAGGTGCGCGGCCCCCACCGGGTCACCGACCAGAGCCCCGAGGACCGCTACCAGGCGCTCGAGCGGTTTGGCCGTGACCTCACGCAGGCGGCCGAGGAGGGCAAGCTCGATCCGGTGATCGGACGTGACGACGAAATTCGGCGGGTAATGCAGGTGCTCTCCCGCCGCACCAAGAACAACCCGGTGCTGATCGGCGAGCCCGGCGTGGGCAAGACCGCCATCGCCGAGGGACTCGCCCGGCGGATCGTCTCCGGGGACGTGCCGGAGTCGCTGCGCGACCGCCGCGTGATCGCGCTCGACATCGGATCGCTGATCGCCGGCGCCAAGTACCGGGGGGAGTTCGAGGACCGGCTGAAGGCCGTGCTCAAGGAGATCGCCGAGGCCGAGGGCCGCGTGATCCTGTTCCTCGACGAGCTGCACACGATCGTGGGCGCCGGCGCCGCGGAGGGCGCCGTGGACGCGGCCAACCTGCTCAAGCCGATGCTGGCCCGCGGTGAGCTGCGGGCGGTGGGGGCGACGACGCTCGACGAGTACCGCAAGCACATCGAGAAGGACGCCGCTCTCGAGCGCCGCTTCCAGCCCGTGCACGTGGGCGAGCCCTCCGAGGAAGACACGATCGCGATCCTGCGCGGGCTCAAGGAGCGCTACGAGGTCCACCACGGGGTGCGCATCCAGGACGCGGCGATCGTGGCCGCCGCGACCCTGTCCCACCGCTACATCGCTGACCGCTTTCTGCCCGACAAGGCCATCGACCTGATCGACGAGGCCGCCTCGCGGCTGCGGATCGAGATCGACT
>JACCUO010000322.1 GCA_013811765.1 Thermoleophilaceae bacterium
GAGCAGCAGCGCGTGCGATGGCGTCTTGGAAGAGTCCACGATGACGCCGGCGCCCGAGACGTGTCCGATGGCCCGAAGAAGAGGGTCGAGGATCCTTACGTACCGCTCGATCCTCTCGTCCCCGCTCGGGTCCGAGGAGTCGGCCTTCAACGCCCGAAGGGAAGAAACGGTGTCGAGGGAGTTCCGCAGGGCGAGCACCTCCTGCACGTCAACGTTGCCCCATCCCCCGAACGCCTCAGCGCCCACCGCGGTCCAGAAGGGACAGTCGAAGAATCGTTCCTTGCACCCGCAGCGCGAGTTCTCAACCAGGCCGCGCTGCCAGATCTGGCGAAGCTCCCCCACAGAGAAGAAGGAGGGAACCTGCCCGAGCATCAGGTCGAGGAGGGTACTGCCGCTCTTCGTGCCCCCGCCGATGTACAGGACCCGAGGGGGATGCCCTGGGAGGCCCGGCTCGGTTCCGTCCTCTTCGGACGGCTTCTCCTCAGAAGCCGTCATTCCTGAGCCCGCTCCTGCTGCCCGGCCAGGGCTTCTCCGCCCCGGCGTCCGGTTTCAGCGCCTCCAAGACCCTGCCATTGCCCGAGCCGACACGGTGGCCGTTCCCTCCGCCGCGGTGCCCGTTTCCCTCGCCATCCCCATTGGTCCCCGGAACGACCCGCCCGACCAGTTCCTGCCGAAGCGTGAGCGACCGGGCCGCCCTGGTCATGCCGAGCACGATCCATGGCCAAAGCTGAAACGAGGCGTCCGTGGCAACGAAGGCCACGCCCATCGTGAAGTACATGAACATGAGGGCCCAGGCGACCGGCGCCAGATCGCCTCGGGAGACCCGGAAGATCCGCTTGGGCCACAGCACGGCCGCGAGGAAGGTGAGCAACAGCACCAGACCCACCACCCCCGAGTCGTAGAGGGTGCGGATGTAGAGATTGCCGATGTACGCGCCCTTCGCCTCCGAGGGGCGCTTCTTGGGGGCGGCGTGGCGCTGGCCATAGGAGTTGGTGCCAAGGCCGAGGATGGGCGACCTTGGAATCTCGCCGAGCGCTGTCTGCCACTCGGACACGCGGTTCTGGCCCGAGCCCTCGGTAAAGAGGAGGAGTCGCTGGGCTCTCACCACGACGGCGTTGTCCGGGGAGGAGACGTCCGAAGGCGCGACGGCGATCTGGAAGAGCCCGAGCAAGCCGACGCCGAGGGCGAGCGAGGTCAGGCCGATCTGGGCCAGCCGGTTGCGCCGGGTGGCGCGCCGACGAATGAGGAGCGAAGCGAGGAGCCCGACCGCGAACGCGATCCATGCGCCCCGCGTGAGGCTCGCGACCAGAGCCCCGGTGCAGAGCCAGAACCCGAGGAGGCTGTACCTCCGAGGGAACAGGGGGTTGTCCTCGCGCATCAGCACCACGAACGCCAGCGCCGCCGACGCGGACATGGAGCCAAGGATGTTGTACTCCGCCGCGAGGCCGGCCGCCGGGGCCCCTATGCCCCCTACGCTGACGCCGAACGTCGACCCGACCGTGTAGTAGGCGGCCACCGCGAGGAGGGCGATCGCCGAGTTGGCCATGGCCGCGATCAGTAGGGCCCTCGCGGCGAATATCAATCGTTTCCGGTCGCAGACCCCGAAGTAGACGGCCAGATAAGCGAGGGCGCCCAGGAGGAGCAGGCCGGCGACGAGGAGGCTCCTCAGCCGGACCTCGGCGAAGAGATAGCTCGACACGAACTGGACCGCGATGAACAGGACGATGACCGTCTCGGGCCAGCGCCAGCGAGGTCGCGCGTCGCTGCGCATGAACAGCAAGACGCGAAGCAGCACGGGCACGAGGATCAGGTGGGCCGGCTGCAGCGTGACCCCGGCGACGTCGAATCGGAACCGGTTCAAGATGGCGGCGCCCGTCATGAGCACGAACAGCAGGCGCCACGGCATGAGCGTCAGGATGGTGAGCGCGCCCGCGCCCGCGCCGACGAGGGGGGCCTGCGCCGCCACCACGCCCATTCCCGCCGAGCCGGCGGCGGCGGGCATCAGCAGGATGGCCTCCTGAGATCCGCTG
>JACCUO010000016.1 GCA_013811765.1 Thermoleophilaceae bacterium
GCGCCGGCCTGCGCGGGATCGACCCCGGGGTCGTCCTGGGCGAATGCCGTCCCCGGCAGGGCGCAGAAGGCGGCTACCGAGAGGAGGAGCAAAGGGCGTTTCATCGGCCGGAGAACTGTAGCGTCGCGGGGAGATCTCACGCTGGAGCCTCCCGAGGCCCCGAAGTCAGGAAGCGCGGCGCCAGCGCACACGCGGCCAGCATGAGCGGTCCAACCACGACGGAGACCTGCCAGCCGCCGTCCGCCTGCGCCGCGTAGGCGATCGTGTTGTTGAAGGCGTGCATCCCGATCACGGGGAACAGCGAGCCCGTCTTCTCGTACACCACGCAGAAGACAAAACCGAGCAGCGCCAACGGCGGCAGCAGCAGCAGCGCTTCGGCACCCTCGAAGTTGAAGTGGATGACACCGAAGAGGGCTCCGTCGATCGTGGCCGCGGCGACCATGGAGTAGCGGCTCCTCAGAGCGCGGTAGAAAAAGCCACGGAAGAAGAGCTCCTCCGCGAAGGGCGCCACGATCATCACCATCAGGCCCGCGACGATGAGCCCGAAGGTGCCCTGATCGGCCCCGAGGTCATCCGTGACCCCCTGCTCGACGTCCACCGGGACGGCGACCGAGTAGATGCCGGCGACGAGGTAGAAGCATGCGATCCCCGCCGCGGCCCAGCCGAGCCCGCGCCAGAACCGAGTCGGGCGCAGACCGAAGTGCCAGGCCTTCGGTTTCCTCACAAATCCCGCGAACAGGACGGCGGTGGCCACGAAGATGGCGGCCTGGGCCAGCGTTGCGAGGATCACGAAGTCCGGCGAGGCCCCATCGTCCTCAGCGCCCACGATCGCGGCCACCAGGCCCACCAGGAGCAGCGTCGCGGTGATCGCCACCAGAAAGCCCACCCCGGCGAACCAGGGAGGCCACTCGGGAGGGCGCTCGACCCCCTCGGGGCGCTCCGGCAGCTCCAGAGGAGCGGGGGTCGAGACGAGGTTTTCCACCGGATCCTTAGATTAGGGAGGCGAGCTGCCCGAGCGACCTGATCTCCTCGACCCCCTCAGGCGCGAGGCCCTCGCGTGTTATCAGCACCGCGCGGAGTCCGGCGGCCCGCGCGCCCTCCACGTCCCTGTCCACCGAGTCGCCCACGTGGAGGGCCTGAGCCGGGGTGCCACCGGCGAGCGCAAGCGCCGCCCGGAACACGGCGGGCGAGGGCTTGGCCTCGCCAACGACGGCCGATGAGACGGCACCGTCGATCAGCTCGGCAAGCCCCGCCCGCGCCAGCCAGTGGGGCAGCGAGCAGTCCCAGTCGCTCGCCACGACGAGCCGAACGCCACGTGCCCTCAACGCGCGCAGCGCGGGTAGCGCGTCGGGGAAGGCCCGGAACTCGATCGCCTCGAGCATTGCCCGGCGCACGATCGCCAGGTCAAGGCGCGGCTGGCCCAGCGCCTCGCGGAGCACCGTCGCGCAGTCATCGCGCAGGGCGTCGAGACCCGCCTCGTCGGCCCCCCGCAGGTGGTTTGCACGGTAGTAGCCGATCTCGGCGGCGAATGCTCCCGCAGCCGTCTCTTCGTCGACCTCGGTACCCGACAGGTCGTGCAGCGCCTTGCGTAAGCGGGGGCCGGGCGGCTGCAGCTCCACGAGCGTGCCGAGCGCATCGAACAGCACGATCCGGGCTGCGTTCCTCCCGCGAGGGGTCCCGCTGCCCTCAGGAGACGCGGTCATGCCACCCAGTACCAGCCGGCGAACTGGGTCACGAAGAGACCGAGGACGATCGCCGACCCAGCCGCCACGGCCCCTGTGATCCGGCGTTCCTCGCACACGAGCGCCAGCCACATGAAGACAGGGAACAGGACCACGAGAAAGCGCGGCAGGGACATCAGTGGCTGTGGTCCGGACGGATAGCTCAGCGGCAGCATGAGGGCGGTGACCACGTAGGCGCCGTAGGCGAAGGGCAGACGTCGCAGAACCCCGACCGCGGCGGTCAGGCCGAAGGCCAGGAACCCGAATAGGAGGAGGTTGTGGGCGGCCACACGGAACGGGTCGCCTCCCGCGGCCTGGAAGAAGACGACATCGCGGGAGCCCGACAGCAGCTGTCGCGCGCCGGCCCAGGCGGCGACGAGGCCTTCCCACGCCCCGCCGAGCGGGCCGGCGAACTCGCGCGTCCAGAACCCCTGTGCCGAAGAGAAGGCGAGCGGATCGTCGTAGGCCAGCCCGAGGTAGGCCATGTACGCGGCAAGGCCGGCGGGCGCGAGCAGCAGCCAGGCGGCATCGGCCCGGAGCGCGTGGGCCGGCGACAGCGACGAACGCCAGCCGCGGCCCGGCCTCGTGATCTCCTCGGCACGATCGGCCCGGGGCCCATAGAGATAGATGATCAGGAGGGGCAGGAGCAGCAGCACCCCCGCGCTTCTCGTGCCCGAGGCGGCGGCGGCAGC
>JACCUO010000031.1 GCA_013811765.1 Thermoleophilaceae bacterium
ACCCGCCGGCTCCGCCGCGCCGGGATGGTGCCAGGCATCCTCTACGGAGGCAGCCACGAGCAGACGGTCACCTTCAAGGTCGGTCACCTCGACCTGCGGAGCGTGCTCGTCGATGGGTCCGCGCTGATCGACGTGAAGATCGGCGGTGAAAGGTCGGTTCCCGCGATCCTCAAGGAGCAGCAGATCCATCCCGTCCGGGGCGACGTCATGCACGTCGACTTCCTCGAGGTGCGTCTCGACCAGAAGATCCATGCCACCGTGGCCCTCGAGCTCGAGGGCATCGACGAGGCTCCCGGTGTCAAGGAGGGTGGTGTGCTCGACCAGATCACGCGCGAGCTGAACATCGAGGCGCTGCCCACGGACATCCCAGAGCGGGTCGTGGTGGACGTCTCGCACATGGACATCGGCTCCACGCTCACGCTCTCCGAGGTCTCGGCGGAGGCCGGCGTCGAGTTCCTTGATGATCCGGAGGAGACCACCATCGCCACGCTTGTCCCGCCGACCGTCGAGGAGGAGCCGGAGATCGAGGAGGAGACAGAGCTCGTCGGCGAGGATGGCGAGCCGGTTGCCGACACGGATGAGGAGTCGGACACCTCCGACGGCGACGAGTAGCGTCGACGATGGGGCTGTTCCGCCGCGCCGTGGCGGAGGTGAAAAGTGGGGCGGGGCGGGGCAAGGTCGATTGGTTGATCGTGGGTCTCGGCAATCCGGGAGACGCGTACGCCCGCACACGGCACAATGTCGGCTTCGAAATCGCCGCATTGGCCGCCGAGCGGTGGGGCCTGCCGCGGGCAAAGAAGAGATATGCGGGCCTTTACTCGGATGGCCGCACCGGGCCGGGCGGCCCCCGCGTGGGCGTCCTCCTCCCCCAGACCTTCATGAACGAGTCCGGGCGCTCCGCCGGTCCGGCGCGGGGGGCGGTCGGCATTGATCTTGAGCGGGTGGTTGCGATCCATGACGAGATCGACCTGAGTTTCGGTCGTGTCGAGACGCGACTCGGTGGCGGGCTCGCCGGGCACAACGGCCTGAAGTCGCTCAAGCGGGAGTTGGGCGGCGCCGAGTTCCAGCGCATCCGTGTGGGAGTGGGCAGACCCGACTCCACGGATCCCGAGATCGTGTCCGCCCACGTGCTCGGCCGCTTCCGCGAGCCGCAGGAGGACGTGCGCGCGCTGGTGGACCGCGCCGTCGATGAGCTGGAACGGCTGATCGGCGCGACTCCTGACCCGCCGACGTGAGCCATCCAACCGCTGGCATAGAGCGATTGGATGACGTGAACCATCCAACCGCTGGCATAGAGCGATTGGATGGCTCACGTCACCTCACGTGCGTGACGTGAGGTGAGGTCGGGGCGCTCGCCGAACGCCAACTCCGTACGGGACCCCCCTAGAATCGCTCACGGGTCGCCCGCGCACCGGGCCCCTGGCCGCGCGGCACCGCCGGGCGGTCGTTCTGCGTGCCCATGTCCCTTCGCCAGCTTCTGACATATGCCCACGAGGACCCCGCGGTCAACGCCCTCAGCGCCGCGGCCCACGACGGTCCCCAACGCGCGTTCGTCTCCGCGAGCTTGCGCCCGTATCTGCTTGCCTCGCTGCTCGACCTCGAGCCCTCCCGGACGGCACTCGTGGTGGCAGGAGATGACCGGGCCGCCCGCGATCTGGCTGCGGATCTGAGGCAGTTCTTGAGCCCCCGCCCGGTGCATCTCTACCCGGCGCGCGGAGTCCAGTATGAGTCCCACCTCGCGCCGCCGCCGCATCTGGTCGGCCTCCGGATCGCCGCGCTTGATGCGCTTCTGGCCGAGGAGGGCAGAGACGAGGGTGCCGCGGTGGTGATCGCCAGCGCGGTCGCACTCGCCGAGAAGGTGCCCGACCCCGAGCTGCGCCCGCACGGGTTCAGAATCGAAAAGGGCGGCCTGCTCGACCTGGAGGAGACCGCCGGCAAGCTCGTGGCCTGCGGGTACGAGCGCGCCGACCAGGTCGAGGACCGGGCCCAGTTCGCGTTGCGGGGCGACATCCTCGACGTCTACCCGGCCACCGAGGAGCGCGCGGTGCGCTGTGAGCTCTTCGACGTCGAGGTCGAGCGCCTGACCTTCTTCTCCACGTTCACACAGCGCTCGCTCGAGGAGGTCGAGAGCGTCGCAATCGAGCCGGCGGCGGAGCTCGGCCCCGAGTACCGCGAGCTGGCGGAGATGGCCGCGGAGAGCGAGGCGGAGGACCGGCCCGACATCGCGGAGCTGCTGCCCGTCGAGCGCTTCGGCGAGCTACTCGACCTCCTGCCCGCCGACGCGACGGTGACGGTGGCGGCCGAGGAAGAGCTGGCACCTGCCCTGCGCGACTACTGGGATGACGTCACGACGAGCTTCCACGACGCCGACGCCCACCACCTGTACGTCTCTCCCGAGCGCCTCGAGCAGACCCTGGGCGAACGGGCCACGCTGCTCCTGTCGAGCATCTCCGGCGATCAGCCTCACGCCTTCCGGGCGCAGGCGGCAGACACCGCGGCGCGCAACCTGAGAGCCGCCGAGCCCGAGCTCGAGAAGCTGGTGCGCTCGGGCTACCGCACCGTTGTGGCCTGGGCCAGGCGAGGCGAGGCCGAGCGCGCCGCCTACAACCTGGACCGAGTGCGCGCCGCGTTCCTCGACGGCAGGCCGGCGCCACACGAGCCCGGCGTCTCGTTCGCCGCCGCCACCCTGCGCGAGGGCTTTCTCTCCCCGCAGCTCAAGCTCGCGATCCTGCCCGAGCACCGGCTGCTGCGGCGGCGGAGTGAGCGTCCCGCGGGCCCTCGCACCGGCGCGGGGGCGATCGCCTCCTTCACCGACCTGCGGGCGGGCTCGCCGGTCGTGCACGAGGACCACGGGATCTCCCGCTTCACCGGCTTTGAGACAAAAACCGTCGGAGGGATAACCCGCGACTACCTCGAGCTGGAGTTCAAGGGTGGGGACCGCGTCTTCGTGCCATCGGACCAGCTCCACAAGATCAGCCGCTACGTTGGGGCCGACGCCGGGGACCCGCCGCTCTCGAAGCTCGGCGGCAAGCAGTGGGAGCAGCAGAAGCTGCGCGCCAGGCGCGCCGCGGAGGCGCTCGCGGGCGAGCTGATCAACCTCTACGCCGAGCGCAAGCGGCGTGCCGGGCTCGCCTTTCCGATGGATAGCGAGTGGCAGGTGGAGTTCGAGGGAGCCTTCCCGTTCCGCGAGACCCCCGACCAGCTCGAGGCGATCGAGGCCGTGCGGGCGGACATGGAGGAGGCCCGCCCGATGGACCGCCTGATCTGTGGCGACGTGGGCTACGGCAAGACGGAGGTGGCGCTCCGCGCCGCGTTCAAGGCCGCCGCCGACTCGAAGCAGGTCATGTTCCTCGTGCCCACCACCGTGCTCGCCCAGCAGCACTTCGGCACTTTCACGGAGAGGCTGCGGGACTATCCGTTCAGGATCGAGGTGGTCTCCCGCTTTCGCGAGGCCAAGGACACGCGCGCGGCCCTGAAG
>JACCUO010000043.1 GCA_013811765.1 Thermoleophilaceae bacterium
CCACGGAAGCTCCGGCGGCCACGGAAGCTCCGGCGGCCACGGAAGCTCCGGCGGCCACGGAAGCTCCGGCGGCCGCCGATGCGCCCGAGCCCGAAGAGCGTCCCCAGCCACGCCGGCCGCGCCACACCAAGCCGCGCCGAACCGGGGTGGGCCCAACCGCCAAGTTGATCGTGGGCGCGGGTCGTGCGCAGGGTTTCGAGCCCGCCGACCTCGTGGGGGCGATCGTCGATCACTCGCACCTGGATGGAGAGGACGTCCGCAACGTGCGGGTGCTCGAGCGCTTCAGCTTTGCCGAGGTGCCCGCCGACCGGGCTGCCGAGGTCGTGGAGAAGGTCACTGGAAACGAGGTCCGGGGCGTATCGCTCCGGCTGGAGGTCGCCAAGCGATGAGTCAGGCAACGATGCACACCAACCACGGCCCGGTCGTGATCGAGCTGTTTGACGAGGATGCGCCAAAGACGGTCGAGAACTTTCGCAAGCTGGCGAGCGACGGGTACTACGACGGCCTCTCCTTCCACCGAGTGATCAAGGACTTCATGGTCCAGGGTGGCTGCCCGCAGGGCACGGGCATGGGCGGACCGGGCTACACCTTCGAGGATGAGCCGAACGAGCACAAGATCGTCCGGGGCGCCCTCGCGATGGCGAACTCGGGGCCGAACACCAACGGCTCGCAGTTCTTCCTCGTGACCAAGGACGCAGCCCCATGGCTCGACGGCAAGCACACCGTCTTCGGCCAGGTGACCTCAGGCATGGAGGCGGTCGACGCGATCGAGGGCCTCCCTACCGGCCGGGGGGACAAGCCGACCGAGCCCGCGATCCTCGAGCGGGTGGAGCTCGCCGAGGTCTGAGCGTGCCGGAGGTCGAGCTGCTGTGGTGGGAGGGGTGCCCGTCGACCGAGAAGGCACTCGCCACCCTGCGCGATGTGCTCGCCGAGGAGGGGCTCGACCCCGACTCCGTAGTCCAGCGCAAGGTGCGGACCGACGGTGAGGCCGAGAGCGAGGGCTTCATCGGCTCCCCGACGATTCGCATCGGCGGCGTGGAGGTGGCGCCGGTGGAGAACGAGCCCGCGGGGCTGACCTGCCGCGTCTACCGCCTGCGCGACGGACGGATGTCGCCCGCGCCCGACCCGGAGGACATCCGCGAGGTCATCAGGAGGGTCACTTGAAGATCGGGGATGTCGCGCCCGCGTTCGAGCTGCCAGCCGCCGAGGGTGGCACCGCAGCCACGTTCTCGCCGGAGGAGGACCGCACCGATGCCGTTCCCACCGCGGTCGTCTTCACGTGCAACCACTGCCCCTACGCCCTCGCGTGGCATGACCGGCTGCTCGCCGTGGCGCGCGACTACGAGGGCCGCGCGCGGGTGCTGCTCGTGAACCCCAACGACGCGGAGCGCTATCCGCGCGACTCCTTCGACGCGATGAAGGAGAGGGTCGAGGCCGACGGCGGCTGGCCCGCGCCCTACCTGCGTGACGAGTCGCAGGAGGTGGCCCGCGCCTACGGGGCCGAAAAGACTCCTGACGTCTTCCTCCTGGAAACCGACGGCCGGCTGCGCTACCGCGGCGCGCCCGACGCGGACTACGAGGATCCCTCGCAGGATGCCGCCTGGCTGCGCGGCGCGCTCGACGCCGTGCTCGGCGGGCGCGACCCTCAGCCCGCCGAGACCCACCCGGTGGGCTGCAGCGTCAAGTGGTCGCAGTAGCGCTCGGACTCGCAGCTGGGATCTCCTGGGGAGTCGCCGACTTCCTCGGCGGCCTGAAGAGCCGGCAGCTGAACGTGGTGGCGGTGCTGGTCATCTCCCAGGCCGCCGGGGCCCTGCTCGTCGGCTTGATCGTCGCGGCGCGCGGTCAAGGGCCACCCGAGCTGCACTTCCTCCTCTACGGCGTGCTCGGGGGAGTGGCCGGCCTGGTGGGACTGGCCGCCTTCTACC
Source organism: Thermoleophilaceae bacterium (assembly GCA_013811765.1). Taxonomy (GTDB): domain Bacteria; phylum Actinomycetota; class Thermoleophilia; order Solirubrobacterales; family Thermoleophilaceae; genus JAAYBF01. The sequence continues at coordinate 1,926 of JACCUO010000043.1, forward strand.
GCGGCATGGCGGTCGGGGCGATGGCGGTGGTGGCACCGATCTCGGCGACGGGCGCGGCGATCCCCGTCGCGGTCGGCCTGTCCACGGGAGACCGGCCGAGCGCAATTCAGGTGGTCGGCCTCGTGCTCGCCATGGTGGGCGTCGTGCTCGCCTCGCGGGAGGGAGGCGAGGGCGCAGGAGGGGCCCGGCTGGCCGCTGGGACCGGCCTTGCCCTCGTGGCCGCACTCGGGTTTGGCGCCTTCTTCGTCGGGCTTGATGCCGCGAGCGACGGCGACGTGCTCTGGGCGTTGCTCGCGGCACGCTCTTTCGACGTCATCCTCCTGTGCGCGCTGGCGGTAACGCTCGGCCGCGGGGCCCGTATGAGCGCGCGCGACCTGCGCGACGTGGTGGCCGTCGGACTCCTTGACGTCCTGGCCAATGCCCTGTTCGCCCTCGCCTCCACCCGGGGCCTCGTGAGCCTCGTGGCGGTGCTCGCCTCGCTCTACCCGGTCGTCACGATCTTCCTGGCCCGCCTGGTCCTGAAGGAACGCATCCGCGCAAGTCAGGGCGCCGGGGTTGCGCTGGCGCTCGTCGGCGTGGCGGCGATCGCCTCGGGCTGAGTGTCGGATGGCCGAGCCCGCGGTCAGCGCTGCGCGCCATCCAGGCCGAGGCCGGTGAGCAGGGCGCCGAGGTCGGTCAGGTCATCGAGCACCGTGTCGGCGCCGGCCTGCTCGAGCTCCCGCGCCGTGTACGGCCCCGTGGCCACGGCCACGATCCGCGCGCCGGCGGCGTGCGCCGCGTCCACGTCGAGCGGGGTGTCACCGACAAGCACGGTGTCCGCGGGGTGGACCCGCACGTCGTGCTTGGCCAGCGTCTTTCGCCGGGCCACCTGCACGAGCTCGGAGCGCGTGCCGTGGTCGGATCCATACCCTCCGAGGTCGAGTTCCACGAGTGGGTCGAGGCCGAAGGCCGCCAGCTTGATCTTGGCGTTCGGCTCGATGTTGCCCGTCACGAGCGACTGGAGGACCCCGGGGGTATTGCCGATCTCGATCAGGGCCTCACGCACTCCCGGCTGTGGATGGCCGTGTGCGGCCATGAGCTCGCGACGCTGCGAGAGCGCCGCGGTCATCTCCTCGAACATGCGCGGAAGCAGGTTCTCCGGCCCCGGCACCCCGTTACGCTCGAGTAAATCGAGGCCGATCGCGGGGTCGGTGCGACCCGCCATCGGAACATCGTCGACTGCCGGCGGCCGCCCGAGAACTGCCTCGAAGGCGTGCATGAACGCCGCGCGGCCCTGACCGGCGGTGTTCACGAGGGTGCCGTCGATGTCCCAGAGCACAAGGTGCACGTCAGGCCTGCCGGGCCGGCTGCGGCGCATTCACGCCCTGCCTTGGCCGGGCGGGATCAGAGGTCGATGACGCCGAGCAGCAACATCAGCAGAATGGTGCCGATCAGCGAGACGAGGATCGAGCCCCCGCAGCCCAGCCGGTTGGAGAAGAAGAACATAACGTGGACTTACCCGGATGTTCTCCGGCCAACCGTCGGGGCCCGCCGGACGAGGCGCCTCGCCGAAGGGCCGGACCCCGCCGGCGATCCTCGGCCCACATGTGCGAGAGTCGTGCCAACGTCCATCACTAGGAGAGGAGCGCGGATATGCCCGAGAGCGTCTATCGCGTGACCGAGGTCATTGGAACCAGCACCGAGTCCTGGGAGGCGGCTGCAAAGGGTGCGGTCGAGACGGCAGCCAAGTCGGTTCGCGATCTCCGCGTGGCGGAGGTGCTTCGCCAAGACGTGGTGATCGAGAACGGGACCGTGAAGGGATACCGGATCCGTTTGGCCATCTCGTTCAAGTACGAGGGCCGCGAATAGGCCGGCCAACGGTCGCAGGGGCCGGCGGGGGCCGGTGCCCCCGCTCACCGCCCGCCCGGTCAACCGCGTCCCGTGACCAGGCGCTTGGTGAGCCTGGCCAGCGGCTGTGCCGCACGCGGTGAGAGCCTCCTCAGGGCCCAGTTGGGAACCACGTGGTGGCGCGGCACCGTGCGGATCAGCTTCTTGTGCACGATCGCATCGACCACCGCCTCCGCCACCACGTCAGGCGAGGCGCCGAAACGCTCGTAGAAGCGCTGGATCCTGTCCCTGCGCCCGGCGAGCTTTCCCTGCAGCTGGGCGGCCGGGATCAGCGGGGTGTTGATGATGCCGGGGCAGATCGCGCTGACATGGATGCCCTTCGGCGCGAGCTCCGCGTTCAGTGCCTCGCTCAACCCGACGACCGCCTGTTTTGAAGTGCAGTAGGGAGCCATGTCGGCGACGGCCACGAGGCCGGCCAGCGAGCCCATGTTCACGACGTGGCCGGAACGTCCCTGCCGGAGCATCCGCGGCACGAAGGAGTGGATGCAGTGGACGACGCCCATCAGGTTGACGCCGAGGACGCGCTGCCACTCGCCGAGGGTCGTCTCCTCCACCGCGCCGGTTACGACGGCGACGTGCCCGGTGAAGTCCCTCTCAACAGCCGGCATGGAGGTGAACGTATAGGCGCGTGGCCATAAGTGCGCTAACGACCTTGTGCATGTAGGTCCCGCGCATATAGTGTGTCACCGGTCGAGGCCCTGGACCTGGGGAGGTTTGCGTTGAAGCTGTCATTACCGGCCGTTCCCGTGTTCGGGGAGCAGTGAAGCCGCCCAGCGCCGACGACGAGCGGTGCTTCAGCCTCGAGGCGAAGAGGGACGGCACGACCCTCTGCCTCAAGCTGGCGGGCGAGTTCGACTGGGCTGTGACCGGCCACGTCGAGGGCGCGCTCGAGCACGGCTGCGATATCTCTCTAAAGCACGTCGTCTTTGATCTGAGCGCGCTCACGTTCATCGACCTCTCCGGCCTGAAGGTGATCCTCGAGGCCGACGAAGGGGCACAGGCCAAGGGCTTCGACGTGAAGGTCGTAAGACCGCGCAGCCTGGCGAACCGCATCTTCACGCTCACGCGCGCAGGCGAGACGCTGGAGATGGCCGACTCTCTCTGAACCCTCCTCCGCGCTTCTGTAGCGTGCGGGCTGGTTGCCCCTGAGCGAAAGGGAGCATCGACGTGCCCGCCCGGCTCGACAACCCGATCTCACTCCCGACAGAGCTCCGTGGCGGATCTCGGGGCGGCCGCGGCTCGGCACGGTCCCCACTGTTCCGGCGCCTGCTGCCGCGGCGGGGCGGACGGGATATCGCGATCGATCTCGGGACGGCCAACACGCTTGTGTTCGTCCGGGGTGAGGGAATCGTCGCGTCCGAGCCGTCGGTCGTAGCCGTCGACACGGTCACCGGGGAGGTCCACGCGGTCGGAGACGAGGCGCAACGGATGATCGGCCGCACCCCGGCGAGGATCTCGGCGGTACGGCCGCTGCGGCATGGCGTGATCGCCGACTTCGAGGTCACCGAGAGGATGCTGCGCCACTTCATGGCGCGGGTGCACCGCAGCCGCCACGCCCGCCCGCGGGTGATGATGTGCGCCCCGTCGGGCATCACCGACGTGGAGCGCCGCGCGCTGACCGAGGCGTGCGGGGCCGCCGGCGCGCGCTCGGTGCACCTGATCGAGGAGCCGCTCGCGGCCGCCATCGGCGCAGGCCTCCCGATAGACGAGCCACGCGCCAACATGGTCGTGGACGTGGGTGGCGGTACGAGCGAGGTCGCCGTCATCTCCCTGGGGGGGATAGTGG
>JACCUO010000045.1 GCA_013811765.1 Thermoleophilaceae bacterium
TCGCCGGCCCGCTCGGCCTCCGCGAGGAGGGCGGATACACCCGCCCCCGCTCCGCCCGCGGGATCCGGCTCGTGCGGTGCGATGGCGTTTCCGCCAGCCGCGGCCGCCGCGCGCAGGCCGTCGACCCTGCGCAGCCGCTCGCGCTCGGTGAGCAGGGCACTCTCCTCCTCCTCGCTGGGATCGAGCGCCGCGATCTCCTCGATCTCGAAGCGCAGCAGGTCGAGATCTCGCTCACGCGTGCCGGCGCGAGCGCGGATCTCCTCCACCTCCCCCTGGAGGGCCCGCACGCGCGCATGGGTTGCGCCGACCTGCCCGCGTAGCGCGAGGTGCTCCGGCCCGCAGAAGCCGTCGAGCAGATCGAGCTGTACCGAGGCCACGGTGAGCCGACGGTGCTCGTGCTGGCCGAAGAAGGACAGCAGCCGGCCTCCGAGCTCGCGAAGGTCGCCCACGGTGGCCGACCGGCCCTGGATGTAGGCGCGTGTGCGCCCCTCGGAGCTGACCCGGCGCGCGAGCACGACCTCCCCCTCGACCTCGCCCAGCCGTTCCCGCAGGTCGGTGAGCTCCTCGCGGGCCAGCAGGCCCTCGGGCAGGTCGAAGACCCCCTCGACGTATGCCTCGGAGGCCCCCGGGCGCACGATTCCCGCGCGTGGCTTTCCGCCCAGCAGGAGATCGAGGGCGTGGGCGAGCACGGTCTTGCCTGCGCCGGTTTCCCCGGTGATGGCGTTTAGGCCGGGACCGGGGCGCAGCTCGGCGCGGTCGATCAGCAGCAGGTTCTCGATGCGAAGCTCCAGGAGCACCCCCCAGGTGTACCAGCGGCGGCCGACGGACCTGCAGCCGAAGTGGGCCCTGTTTCACGGCCCGTGACGGACTCGTCGCAAAGTCGGCCGACTAGAAGCTGAGCCTGCCGAACTTCTCGCGCAGACGGTGGTAGAAGCTCGCGCCAGGAGCTTGCGCCAGGAACGCCATGTCGTGACGAAAGCGGACCTCGACGCGCTCGTGGGGCGCGACCGTGCAGACGCTGCGCCCGTCGGTCGAGAGGTCCACGGGCTCCTCACCGGAGCGGTTGACGACCTGCAGGACGTCGTCGGGCGCCACCACCAGCGCACGTGCGGTGAGCGTGTGCGGGGCGATGAACGAGACCACATAGCCCTCCACCCCCCACGCCAGCACCGGCCCCCCGTTGGCGAGGTTGTAGCCGGTCGAACCCGCGGGGGTGGCCACCACGAGCCCGTCGCAGCGCACCTCACCGAGCTCCTCGCCCACCACGGAGTAGCCAAGCTCGGCGACGCGCATGTCCGGCCGGCGGTGAAACGAGACGTCGTTCACGGCGAGGTGCTCCTCGGACCCGTGCGCGACCGTCAGCGCCGGGAGCGCGAGCACATCGAAGTCGCCGCGCAAAGCACGGTCGATCCCCGCGTCCAGGTCCTCGCGGTCGGCCGTGGCGAGAAAGCCGATCGTCCCGAAGTTGATCGCGAAGACCGGGACCCGGCGCCCCGCGAACCTACGCATCGTCGAGAGGATCGTCCCATCGCCCCCCAGGACGAGCGCGAGGTCGGTCGGGTCGTTGGGGTCGGTACCGAGCACCGCGTTTCCCGGGAGCTCCGAGAGGTCGTGCTTTGACACCTCCTCGGCCGGCACACGGAGCTGCACCCCGGCCCGCGCGGCCATCTCAGCGACACGGATCACCCCGGCGGGCGTGTGGGCGGTCCTGCGCCGGGTGAAGAGCGTAATCGTGTCCGGCGACTTCACGGCTCTGCCCTTCGCGCGGCCTTGCCGAGGTCCTGCACGGCAGTCTCGCGGCCGGCCTCTGCGATCCAGATGAAGCTCTCCCGGTTGCCGGCCGGGCCCGGTAGTTCAGACGAGGCATAGCCGACGACGGCCAGGCCGAGCTCCTCCTGGGCGGTCTCTCCCACCGCGACGAGCGCATCGCGGCGCCGGTCCGCGTCTCGGACCACGCCCCCCTTGCCGACGTGCGCCCTCCCCAGCTCGAACTGTGGCTTCACGAGCGCAACGCAGTCAAAGCGCGGCGCCGCGCACCGGAGCGCGGCCGGGAGGACCTTGCGCAGGGAGATGAACGAGACATCGGCCACCACCAGGCCGGCCCGCCATGGCAGGCTCGCCTGGGTGAGCGAGCGGGCGTTGGTGCGCTCGACGACGGTCACGCGGGGGTCCTGACGCAGCGTCCAGTGAAGCTCGCCATAGGCCACGTCCACCGCCGTCACCGCCGCCGCCCCGCGCTTGAGAAGGCAGTCGGTGAACCCGCCGGTGGAGGCGCCCACGTCGAGGCAGCGCCGTCCGGTGGGGTCGATCCCGAAGGCGTCGAGCGCGTTGGCGAGCTTCACCCCGCCGCGGGACACAAACGGGGGCGGCTTGGCGACCTCGACATCCACGTCCTCGGTGACCATCTGACCCGGCTTGGATGCCCGCCTCCCCCCGCCGCCGAGGCGCACGTCTCCGGCCAGCACCGCGGCGGCCGCGCGGGAGCGGCTCTCGTAAAGCCCGCGCTCGGCAAGGACCGTGTCGAGGCGTCGCTTGGGCACGGCCGAAAGTGTGACGACCCTCACATCGACCTGCGGAGCGGGTCTGCGGTAGAGCTACGGCGCCAACACCAGCTACAGCGCGAACCCGCCGGAGGGGATTTCCTACACTCTGGACATGACCCGCGCCGAGGCAGAGGACACCGCTCGCACTCAGGCTCGCGAGCACCCCGATCGCAAGACACACCGGTGGATGGCACAGGAGCAGGCTGACGGTTCCTGGACTGTCGTGAAGATCCGGATGCCCCCGGGGATGCGGGTAGACCCGCTCAAGACCACTACGGAGGCAAAGCCGAAGCCTGCCCAACCCGACGATCCGCGCACGAGCTATGACCGCGGCGTCGGTGGCCCGTGGATCGGCTGAGCCCTACGCCAGGGCTCCCCGCGGCGATAGCACCGCGTCGGCCACGCGCTCGGCTACCGCCTCCGGGGTTAGCCCGACCTCCGCGCGCAGCAGCGCGGGCGTGCCGTGGGTGACGTACCGGTCGGGCAGGCCGACGCGCAGCACGCGTACCTCTGACATCAGGTCGTTGTCGGCCAGGTGCTCCACGACGGCGGACCCGAAGCCACCGGCCAGCACGTTCTCCTCCACGGTCACGAGAAGGTCGTGCTCTGCGACCAGAGAAGCAATCAGTTCCGCGTCCAAGGGCTTCGAGAACCGCGCATCGGCGACCGTGGCCTCGATGCCGCTCTCTCCCGCCAGCCGCTCGGCGGCGCCGAGCGCCACCGAAACGCCATAGCCGTAGCCAAGGAAGGCCACCCGCTCCCCCTCGCGAAGCAGCTCCCCGCGTCCGATCTCGATGGCCTCGGGGCGCTCTGGCAGCGGCACACCCTCTCCCTCGCCGCGCGGGTAACGCAGCCCCACGGGCCCGTCGTAGACCAGCGCCGTGTGAAGCATGTGCACGAGCTGGGCCTCGTCGCGCGGCGCCATCAGGGTCATGTGAGGCAGGACGCGGGCGTAGGAGATGTCGAAGACCCCGTGGTGGGTCGGCCCGTCGTCCCCGACGAGGCCGGCACGGTCCATCGCGAACACCACGTTCAGCTTCTGCAGGCAGACGTCGTGGACCATCTGGTCAAAGCCGCGCTGGAGGAACGTCGAGTAGATGGCCACCACGGGCTTGGCGCCCTGAAGGGCCAGGCCCGCGGCGAACAGGACGGCATGCTGCTCGGCGATTCCCACGTCGTAGTAACGCTCGGGGAGCTCCCTTTGGAGGATGTCGAGCCCCGTTCCGGTGTTCATGGCCGCGGTGATGCCGATCACCCGCTCGTCACGGTGGGCCTCGGCCACCAGCGCGTTGCCGAAAACCGCGGTGTACTGCGGCGGCTTGGCCGGCCCAGGCGATGGCTTGGAGGGGATGGCGGGCTTGGGCGTGGGAGCGCCGTTGAGGATCGAGTCGGGCTTGGCCGCGTGCCACTTCTCCATCCCCTCGAGCCCGCCGTCCTCCGCGGCGGCAAAGCCCTTCCCCTTGATCGTCTTGCAGTGCACCACCACCGGCCGGCCGGCCTCGAGGGCCTCACCGATCGTCTCGCGCAGCGCCGCCACGTCGTGGCCGTCGATCACGCCCATGTAGGCCAGGTCGAGCTCCTCGAAGAACAGGCCCGGTGCCCAGTAGGCCTTCAGCGACTCCTTCACGATCGGGCCGAGGCGCTCGATCCGCTCGCCGATGCCTGCCGGCAGCTTCATCAGGCTCGTCTCGACGTCCTCCCGCCTCTTTGCCAGCTTGGGGTTCATCCGGATCCGGTTGAAGTACCGCGAGAGCGCCCCGACGTTCGGGGCGATCGACATGCCGTTGTCGTTCACCACGATCACGATCGGCTCGTGAAGGCCGCCGGCGTTTTGCAGCGCCTCGAAGGCCACGCCGCCCGTCAGGGCGCCATCGCCGATCACCGCCACGACCCGCCCGTCCTCCCCATGCCCTCTGCGCATCGCCTCCTTGATGCCAACCGCGTAGGAGACCGAAGTCGAGGCGTGGCCGGCCCCCATGATGTCGTGGGGCGACTCGCCGATCGAGCAGAATGGGGCAAGCCCGCCGTACTTGCGGATCGTGTGCAGCTCTCCGCCACGGCCGGTGAGCAGCTTGTGCGGATAGGCCTGGTGGCCGACATCCCAGAGCACCTTGTCGCGCGGGGAGTCGAGCAGGCTGTGGATGGCCACCGCGATCTCGCAGGCGCCGAGGTTGGCCCCGAAGTGGCCGCCGATCTCCCCGATCGTCTCGATGATCTGCTCGCGAACCTCCTGCGCGACCTGGGCGAGCTGCGATTCGTTCAGGCCCTTGAGGTCGTCCGGGCCGTCAATTCTGTCGAGTAGGGGGGTCATGTCTGTCTGGTGAGAATGTAGTCGGCGATCTGCTCAAGCCGTTCCGTGCTGCCGCCGGCCTGGCCGAGCGCGGCGCGGGCCGCGGCGTGGGAGTCGTTCGCAAGCTCACGGGCCCGGTCCAGACCGAACACGCTGACGTAGGTCCGCTTGCCGTGGCGCGCGTCCGAACCGCTTGGCTTGCCGAGCTCCGTCTCGTGACCCGTCACGTCGAGGATGTCGTCGACGATCTGAAACAGGACGCCGAGCTCCTCCGCAAAGCGGCCGAGGTGAAGTGTGGCAGGTCCGCCGGGGCCGCAGAGCAGGAGCACACAGCCCACCGCCGCAGCGATCAGGCGGCCGGTCTTCAGCTCGTGAAGACGCCGCAGGCCCGCAGGATCCAGCTCTTCCGGGGCGGTCACGTCGAGGTACTGGCCCCCGACCATCCCCCCCACTCCTGCCGCCACCGTGAGCTCGCGAGCCGCCGCCAGAACCCGCACGGGGTCCCCCTGCTGGCATGTCAGCGCCAGTCCGAGCGCCTCCGCAAACAGGCCGTCGCCCGCGAGAATCGCAACGTCCTCACCGAAGGCCACGTGGCAGGTGGGCTTTCCGCGGCGGAGCTCGTCGTCGTCCATCGCGGGGAGGTCGTCGTGAATGAGCGAGTAGGTGTGGACCATCTCGATCGCGGCTGCAAGCGGCATCACCTCGTCCGGATCGCGCCCGAGCGCCTCGGCTGTGGCGAGGGCGAGCACCGGGCGGATCCGCTTTCCCCCGGCAAGCAGCGAGTAGCGCATCGCCTCGTCGAGACCGGCGGTCCCCTTCTCGGCTCCGAAGCTCAGATCGGCGAGGTAGGCGTCCACCTGTGCCTGGAGATCGACCGGGTAGATGGCCTCCGCGGCGCGAGTGCTCAGAGAAGCTGCTCCTGGCCCTCGGCGGGGGGCTCGCGCTCGGCCTCACGGGCGGCGCGGTCGAGCTCCGCTCCGACCCGGCCCGCCAGTTCGGCGCAGCGCTCGACCAGGGCGGCGGCCTCCATGGCATCCAGGTCTCCGGTGCGCAGTCCCGTGGCGGCGTCGCTCAACTCGCGGACCAGGGTCTCCAGATCGGTGGTCATGCCGAGCCGACCCTCTCGCGGTGGACAGCTCCCAGGATGCCATTCAAAAAGCCCGGCGCGTCTGCCCCGCACAGCTCCTGAGCCGCCTCGATCGCCTCGTCGATCGCCACCTCCGCCGGCACATCAGGGCGGTGCAGGACCTCGAAGAGGGCCACGCGCAGGATGTTGCGCTCGAGCGGCGCGATCCGGTCAAGCGTCCAACCCACGGCGTGGCGCTCGATCAGCTCGTCGATCTCCTCGCGCCAGAACTCCACGCCCTGCACGAGCTCGCGTGTGAACGTCCTGGCGGCGGGGTCGAGCACGTCGCGGGGACTGCGTCGGTTCAGGTCGGCCTGGTAGAGCGCCACCACGGCCGCGCGGCGCTGATCTGTCCGCCGCATCTCCCGCCTTACGCTCGCGAGACGTAGTCGCCCGAGCGCGTGTCCACCCGAACGCGATCGCCGACGTTCACGAATAGGGGGACCCTCACGGCCACGCCTGACTCGAGCATGGCGGGCTTGTCCCCGCCCCCGGAGACGGTGTCTCCCTTTACGCCCGGCTCGGTCTCGGCCACCACGAGCTCGACGGCGCTCGGGACCTGCAGGTCGGTCGGGCGCTCGTCCACGTAGAGGATGTCCACCTCGTCACTCTCCTTCACCCACCGCAGCGAGTCCTTCACCTGGTCCTCGGGGATCGTCATCTGCTCGTAGGTCTGCACGTCCATCAGGTGGGCATCCGTGCCGTCGGCATAGAGGAACTGCATCTTGCGCGTCTCGGTACGGATCGGACGGAACTTCTCGCCTGCCCTGAAGGTCTTGTCGAGCGCCGCGCCGTCGCTCACCCGCTTCAGCTTGGTGCGCACGAAGGCACCCCCCTTGCCGGGCTTGACGTGCTGGAAATCGACGATCTTGAAGACCACGCCGTCGACCTCGATATGGGTGCCGTTCTTGAACTGGTTTGTGGAAATCATGTCGCCAGCCCTACATCGTAGGTCCCGGGCCTCCGAGCCGTCTCGGGGGAAGCGCACGTCGAGCGGAGAACCGCTACTCCACGAGGCCGGCCTCGAGCCCCTCCGGCAGCCGCCCCTCGCCGGCGAGCTTCTCCAGATGGGCTCTGAGCGTGACTGCCGCGGCCGGGCGCAGTGCCGCAGGCGCGTCGGCCCATGCGCGCTTCAGCAAGGCGTCCTCGGTACGCGCGCCGGCCTCGAGTGCTTCCAGGAGCATCCGCTCACGCTCCAACCGGTGGGCCAGGTACTCGTCGAGCTTGGCCTGCGGGTGGCGGATGTAGGAGCCATGGCCCGGGCAGAGCAGCTCGAGGTCGAGCGCGCGCAGCCGCCGCAGGGAGTCGAGGTAGGCCGACAGCGCTCCCTCTCCGGGAGTGATGAGCACGCTGCCCTCTCCCATCACCACGTCACCGGCCATGCAGATCCGCCCGAGCAGCAGGCAGACGTGGTCGAGGGCGTGTCCCGGGGTGGCGACCGCTCGGAAGGGCCCCACCTCCTCTCCATCTCGCGGCATGACCACGGGCACGTTCCCGGCTCGGCGGGCCAGCGGTGCGGCGCCCGCGGAGTGGTCCGGATGAGAATGGGTGAGCGCGACGCCCTCGATCCGGTTGCCCGCCGCCGCGAGGATGGCGCTTTGATGTCCCTCGTGCGCGGGGCCGGGGTCCACCACCCACCCGGCGACGAGATAGGTGTTCGTGCCGTCGAGCGTCATCGGTGACGCATTGGGCGCTCGTATGCGCACCACACCGTCCGGATCGCGGTCGTCTGGTACGGGAATCACCGGGAGATCGTGGCACGGCGCCCCGCCCCCGCGGCCCCGGCGATGTTGGCCGAGGGGCCCCGATGGGTACATGGCTCTAATCAAGGCAACCTCTCCAGACCGGGCAACCTCTCCAGACCGGGCGCCCAACCAGCACGCGGAGCGCTTATGCCTGCGGATCGATGGGGATTCGCAGGCCGCGGGCCGCGCGCGTCACGAGATCACGCGGCTGAGCTCCCTTGTGGATCCGCCGCTGCTCGAGGACATGCGGCTGCTCGTGAGCGAGCTCGTGTCGAACTCCGTGCGCCACGCCGGAGCGAGCGAGGTCGAGCTCACGGTCGCCGTGAGCTCCGAGAAGGTCCACGTGGAGGTGGCCAACGCCGGAGCTCGCTTCCGGAGCCCCACCCCGGGCCAGGTGAGGCGCGACACCGATCCAGGCTGGGGCCTCTTCCTGGTCGACCGCCTGAGCCAGGATTGGGGCGTGCTCAGCGACGGCGGCCACCAGCGGGTTTGGTTCGAGTTCGACCGCGCCTGATCCCGGTTCCCGCGCCC
>JACCUO010000072.1 GCA_013811765.1 Thermoleophilaceae bacterium
GGCGCGGCACGATTACTTGCGAGTGCCAGGATGCCTGCTGGTGCAAGAGGCCGGGCGTCGGCCTGTTCCGCTGGGTGTTGCCGCTCGGGCACAAGCTCCGCTGATCCTCGGACACCGTGCCATTGATCCTCGGTGCCTACGGCGCACCGGCCCGTCGCTCGCACCGAAAAGGCGTTAGGCGAGTGCGCGGAGGGCGCGTGTGACGTGGGCCTCGAGGGCGTTGAGGTCTCGGGCGGGGAGTGGATCGTGGGGATCGCCGTCGCCGATGAGGTCGACCGTGGTGCGGATGTCCCAGTAAGGCTGGTGTGGGGCGGTCCCGGCAAGTTCTGCGTGGTGGCGCAGGAAGCGTTCCGCGGCGTCTGGCCCGTAGTCGAGGACGAGGTTCCAGCGCATGTGGCCCAGGTCGAGCCCGACCGGGCCCAATGATGCATAGGTCCAGTCGACGACCGCAGTGAGCTGGTCTTCGATCCAGAGCGTGTTGCCGGGGTGGTAGTCGCGGTGGATGAAACACGCCGGGCTGGGCGGCGGTGACTGTGCGAGGACCTCCCACGCGTGCCGCCAGATGTCGCTCGGGGCCCAGGGCGGCGGAGCCGTGGCGTGGACGTCGACGTAAGCACGAAAGCTCGGCACGATCGTCCCAGCGCGGCCCTCCACAGCGTGGATCGACGGCAACACGGCGGCAAGCTGGCGGCAGAACCCATCGAGGTCGGCGGGTGGCCGCGGCGGGTGCCCCGGGACGCGGGTCTCGAGCAGGGCCGGCACGTCGCAGGAGGCTGCGTCGACGTCGGCGGCGACCAGTCGCGGGGCGGGCACATCGGCGTTGGCCAAGAGCGTCAGCGCCGCGATTTCACGCTGGGGAGTGAACTCCGGATCTGTGGTCTGCCAGTCGGGTCGCACCCAGCGCCGCAGGACCAGCTCGCGCACGGTGCCGTGGGCATCTGTGAGGGTGATCGCGTGGTTTGCGTGGGAGCTGCCCCCGGCCAGCCAGGCGACAGACGTTGTCTGCATGCCGTTTCCGGCCCGCTGCTCTGCCCAGGCGAGGGTAGGGGCCGGCGGGCGCGCCCGCAGACGCTGCCTGATCGGGTCGGGAGGCAGCGTCATGCTCTCCAGAGCCGTAGATCGTTGAACGCGCGCAGCTGCATCGCGAGGTAGCGATCGTCTACGGGCTGGCCGTGGCCCGCCAGCGTGAGCACGTAGCGGATGTTCTCGCGCAGCCAGACCCGCATGAGAGGGATGGCGGACGGCTTCTACACCGAGCACGTGAGCGCCGGCGTGCTGAGCGAGCCAAGCTTGGACCGTGTCCGCACCCGCGAGGAAGAACACGTGACAGCAGAACTCGCCTGTGCAGCCCCGCGGCGAGCGCGTCAAGGTCAGCCGGTCCGCTTACATCAGGCATTCGAACCACCAGCCAGGAGCGGCCCCGTAAACGCCATGCACCGCGAGTCCGATGCAGCGCTCGATCGCGCGGACAGCCTCGACGCCGGCCGCGTCATCGACCTCGATCCCTAGCCAGGCACCGGGGAGCGAGGAGTCCAGACGCGCCAGAAGTTAATCCGGCGTGACTATTCTGTCGATAGGTTGTTAAAGGACTACCGAGCGCAGGACACCGCCCTGCCTTTGAAAGGATTCTCTGCGCTTTCTCTTCTATTCCCACGACGGATTCGGACTGGGGCACATTCGACGCAACCTTGCGCTCGCGGCGGCGGTCTGCGACCTGTCGCCCGGGGCCTCGGTGCTCCTGGCTACCGGAGCGGAAGAAGTCACGCGCTTCAAGCTGCCGCGGAACGTCGACTTCCTGCGGCTCCCGGGGCTGCGTAAGGTCACGAACTCGACCTATGCCGCGCGCCGCCTGCCCATGGACGCCTCGGACATCCACGAGCTGCGCTCCAGCGTGATCGAGGCCACGGTTAGGTCGTTTCAGCCCGACGTGCTGGTGGCCGACAAGCACCCGTTCGGGGTGCACGGCGAGATCACGGCCTCACTGCACGCACTTCGGCGCCACGGAGGCCGGGCGGTGCTCGGACTGCGCGACATCCTGGACGACCGCGAGACCGTGCTCGCGGAGTGGAAGGCCCACACCCTGCATGACCGGATAGCCGAGAATTACGATCAGGTGCTCGTGTACGGCAAGCAGGAGGTCTTCGACCCGATTGAGGAGTACGACTTTCCGCCCGACCTGGCGGAGATCACCACCTTCTGCGGTTACGTGCTGAACGCCGCGGGAGACGACGGCCGCACAGACGACCGTCTGCCAGAGGCGACCGAGGCGGCCCGCAAGCTTCCGCTCGTGCTCGCCACCTCTGGAGGGGGAGAGGACGGCTTCGCGATGCTGAGCGCGTTCATCGACGCAGCGGCCGGCGCCCCTTGGCAGGGCGTCGTGGTCGCCGGCCCCAGGGCCGCCGAGGACCAGCGGGACAGGCTCCGCGCGAGTGCGAAGGCCGCGGGTGTCCGCTTCCACAGCTTCGTGCCCGGAGTCAGCCGCTGGATTGCCCTCGCTGACGCCCTGGTCTGCATGGGCGGCTACAACACGCTCGCCGAAGCGCTGGCACACGGCACCCCCACCGTCTGCGTCCCACGCGCCCAGCCACGCCAAGAGCAGCTCATCAGGGCTCGCGCGTTCGACCGCCTCGGCCTGCTGACGTCGCTGGAACCGGGTCTTCTCGAGCCTGCGCACCTGCGCGCGGCGATCGACGCTCGCCTCAGGACCCCGCGGCTCGCGCTCGCTGCCGAGGCGGACCGGCTGCTCGACCTGGCCGGGGCCCACGCTGCGGCCGGCATCCTCGTCCGCCTGGCCGAGGAGGGGCGCCGGCGTTCCGCACCGCTGCGAGCCGTGGCAGGGTGACGCATGGCCGAACGCCGTCTGGGCTACGTGCTCAAGCGCTTTCCGCGTGTCTCTGAGACATTCATCGCGTCCGAGCTGATCGAGCTCGAGCGTCAGGGCGAGCGCGTCACGGTGTTCGCCATCAGCCGACCGGAGGAGCCGTTCGTGCACGGCTTTCTGGACGAGCTGAGGGCGCAGGTGATCTACCTTCCTCACCGCCCTTCGAAGGAGCCGCTGCGGGTGGCCGGCGCGGTGGCGCGCACCCTGCGCAGCTCTCCCTCGGGCTGGCTCCGCGCGGCCCGCCTGTGCCTCTGGCCACCGCGTCTGGTCGGGTTGCGCCGCTTGCTCCAGGCCACGGTGCTGAGGGAGGAGATGAAACGTGCGCAGGTCGATCATGCGCACGCGCACTTCGCGACCGCCGCGGCCCGGCTGGCGAACCTCGCATGGCGGATGGGCGGTCCGCGCTACAGCGTCACAGCCCATGCCAAGGACATCTACCACGAGGAGAATCGCCGGGACCATCTGGTGGACAAGCTGGGCAACGCGTTTTTCGTGGCGACTGTCAGCGAGGCTAACCGGCGGTACCTCAGCGCCCTGCTGGGGACGGAGGACAGGGTGCATGTCGTACCGAACTCGGTGAGCATGGCCCGCCTCAGAGCCTTTGGGGCCCGACAACCCGAGCCCTGGCGCGTGCTCACCGTGGCGAGGCTCATCGAGAAGAAGGGTCTGGGCGACCTCATCGAAGCCTGCCGGCTCCTGCGCGAGGGCGGGGCGCCGGTGAGTTTGGAGGTAGTCGGTGATGGTCCGCTGCGCTCGGACCTCGAAGCCCAGGCCACGGCCGCCGGCCTCGAAGCGACCTTTCATGGCGCCCTGCCTCAGGAGCAGGTGTTCGAGCTCTTCCGTCACGCGGTCGCCTTCTGCCTCCCCTGCGTGGTAGCGGCCGATGGCGACCGCGATGGGCTGCCGACCTCCGTGCTGGAGGCCATGGCGCTCGGCGTGCCCGTCGTGACCACCGCTTTGAATGGGCTGGCGGACGTTGTGATCGACGGGGAGACCGGCATGCTGGCTCCGGAGCACGATCCGCAGGGGCTGGCGAACTCTCTGGCCCGGGTGCTTGGCGACGAGCATCTCGCCCGGCGCCTATCGGAGGGAGGCCGCCACCAGGTCGAGGCCTACTTCTCGAGCGACCGGAGCGCGGCTTTGCTGCGCGGCCTGTTTCCCCGGCCCGGCTGAGGCAGATGCCGGCGATGCGTGTTGCATACCTGTGCGCCGACCCCGGGATCGCCTACGGCGGCACCAAGGGCGCGAGCACGCACATGCACGAGGTGGTGCGCGCCCTGGCGGCGCAGGGTGCGAATGTGCTGTTGATCGTGGCTCACTCCGCCGACTCTCCGCCACCGCCACCGGATGGGGTTACCGTCGAAGCTCTTCCGGGTCCCGGAAAGCGTTCCTCGGTGACCGAGCGTCTCGACGCCGAGGACATGCGGGCCCGATGGCTTGAGCGGCGACTGGGGGCCTGGGGAGCCCACATCCTCTACGAGCGCCTCGCGCTGCACGCCGGTGCGGGCGGGACCGCCGCCCGCGCGATGGGCATCCCGCACGTTGTTGAGCTGAACGCTCCGCTGGTGCATGAAGCCGCTACCTATCGCCAGCTCGAGGAGCCAGAGGCCGCACGGCGGCTTGAGATGGCCACGCTCTCGGGAGCGTCTCTGGTGCTCGCCGTGAGCGCCCCGCTGGTATCTCACGCGCGGCGGTGCGGCGCCCGCAAGGTCGTGCTGATGCCCAACGCTGTGAGGCTCGAGCGGTTTCCATTTCTCGCGCCAGCGGAAGGCCCGACCACCGCGGTGTTCGCCGGCACGCTGCGTCCCTGGCACGGCGTGGACACCATCGCGAGCGCCTGGGAGCGACTCGGCGAGCACGCCCCGCGGCTGGTGGTGGTGGGCGACGGGCCGGGGCGAGCGCGCTTGGAAACGGTGGGAGCCGAGGTCACGGGCGCTCTCCCTCCCGAGGCTGTGCCCGATCGGCTGGCCTCTGCCCACATAGGGCTGGCGCCCTACGCTCCCAACTCCCCTTCCTACTTCTCACCGCTCAAGCTCTTCGAGTACCTGGCGGCCGGACTGGCGGTCGTAGCCGCCGACCTACCGGGGGTGAGCGACATCGTGGACTCCGAGACGGCCATGCTGATCCCTCCCGGGGACGGGGTCGCCCTGGCCGAGGCCGTCCAGGCCCTGGCCGCTGACCCTGCGCGACGCGCGGCGCTGGGTCGGGCAGGGCGGGCGCGCGTGGTTGCCGAGCACACCTGGGAGCGGCGGGCGCGGGATATCCTGGCGCACTTCGAGGAGCTCAGCGCGAGGGCGGCGTACAGGTGAACTCAACCGGGCGCCTGCTGCGCCCGTTCGTCACGAGGCAGTGGCGCTACCTGGCGGCCGCGACTGTGTCGACGGTCGTCGTGGCCGCGGCCGAACTGGCCAGGCCGCTCCCGTTGGCTCTGGTCATCGACCGCTTGCTCGACGGCCGGCGAGCGCCCTTCGACCTGAGTTCCGAGGACGTGAGGCTCCTCACCATCGTGGCTGCCCTCGTGCTCGGCGTCGCGCTCGCCGATGCCCTCGCCCAGTACGTAGCCGATGTCCGCCTCAAGCGAGCGGGTGAGCGCATCATGCACGACCTGCGAGCTGTCACCTACTCACATCTGCAGCGCCTTTCGCTCTCCTATCACGAGCGCCGTCACGCGGGCGACCTCGTGACACGCATCACCGGCGACGTGAACGCCGTGGGCACCATTTTCTCCGACTCGCTGGGCTCGATCGCCGCCTCGGTGCTGAGTCTTCTGGGCATGCTCGTGGTGAGTTTCTTCATCGACCCGGTGCTCACCATGGCCGCCTTCTTCGTGGCGCCCATCCTTGCGCTGCTCACGTTCCGCTTCCGTCGTAGGTTGCGCACCGCAGCGCGCCGTCAGCGCAAGAAGGAGGGGGAGATCGCCTCGATGGCCACGGAGGCCCTGTCGGCCATGCGCGAGGTCAAGGCATTCGGCTCTGAGGACTTCGAGCACGGCCGCGTTCTGCAGAAGAGCCGCGAGCGCCAGGAAGCCGGAATCGAGGCCTCCCAGATCGAGAGCAGGTTCACCGGCCTGATCGACGTGCTGGGCGCGGTCGGCACAGCTCTCGTCCTGGTGGTCGGCGTGCTGCGGGTGGCCAGCGGAGCGGTGTCCCCGGGCGAGCTTGTGGTGATGGCCTCCTATGTGCGCCGGATCTACCGTCCGTTGCGTGACATTGCCAAGCAGTCGGCACGCATCTCCAGCGCCATGGCCCGGGCTGACCGGGTGGCCGAGGTGCTGGCGACCGACGAGGTGCTTCCCGAGCCGCCGGGCGCCTACCACGGCCGACGAGCGGCGGGCGAGGTGACCTTCGAGGGCGTGTCTTTCGCTTACGATCCTGCGCGACCCGCGCTCATCGACCTGTCCCTGCACGTGCCCGTGGGGGAGAAGATTGCCATCTTGGGCCGCTCGGGCGCCGGCAAGTCAACGGTCGCGGCGCTCATCGCCCGCTTCTACGACCCGCTTGAGGGCGAGGGCCGCGTGCTCATCGACGGCCGCGACGTACGTTCGTGCTCCTTGTCTTGGCTGCGGGGACAGGTTGGGCTCGTCCTCCAGGACACTGTGCTCTTCACGGGCACGGTGGACGACAACATCGCCTATGGCCTGGACGCGGACCGCGAGCGGGTGGTAGCTGCGGCCAAGGCGGCCGGGGCGCACGCCTTCATCTCCGAGCTTCCCGAGGGCTACGAGACCACACTCGGCCCGCGCGCCGTCGGGCTCTCCGGCGGTCAGCGCCAGCGAATAGCCGTCGCCCGCACGCTCCTGCGCGATCCACCCGTCCTGGTGCTGGACGAGCCCACCACCGGCCTCGACCGCCAGAGCGAAACGCAGGTGCTCGAGGGTCTCGGCGTTCTCATGCGCGGGCGGACGACGGTGATCATCACCCACTCGCTCGATCTCGCCCGGACAGCCGATCGCGTGGTGGTCGTACACGATGGCCGGATCGCAGAGGATGACTCGCCAGAGGAGGTTCTGCCGCATGACGGGGTCCAACCGGAAGAAACCGAGCGCGCCGATTTGGTGAGCTCGGCGCCCATCAGATCCGTTCTCCCGCCTGACCATGCTCTCCCTCAGATGCCTGCACTACTCGACGCCGGGGCAATGGCGGCGGTGCTCGAGCGCTCGCTGGATCCTGCCGCGGGGCGCCCCGATGTTCGAGTGCGCTACCTGCGCTACAAGCCGGGGACCAACCTGGTGGTGCACTACGACGTGGGCATGGGCGACGGGTGGCACGGTGCGACGGCGATGATCGCCGCCGGCGATTCCCTGCCCCGGCGGGCACGAAAGCCGCACAACCTGGCGCTCGCCCGGCTGGTGGACGGCGCGTCGCCAGCGTCCATGCCGCTGCAGTTCGAAGACGACATCCGAGCCCTCATCCAGTGGCTGCCGCTCGACCTCTCCCTTCCTGCGCTGGCCCAGGCCGGGGGTCTTCGCCGAACCCTCCGCGACGCTGGCTTGCGGTTGAGGCACCGGGGGCGCGGGCCTGCCCTCATGCGCTACAAGCCAAGACGGCGCGCGGTGCTGCGCCTCGATCGGCACGTCGTAAAGATCTACGCCGACGAGACGGACTTCGCCCGCGCCGTGAGGGGACTGCAGGGGGCCGGCGAGATAAGGGGCATCAGCACCCCCGCGGCGGAGCTCGTGATGGCCGACCAGCGTCTGACCGTTCAGGCCGCGATCCTGGGCACGGCGGCGGGATCGCCGCTGAATACCGCTGAAGAGGCCGGCCAGATGCTGGCCGCGGTGCATAAGGCCGAGTTGCGCGGGCTCGAGTCCAGATCGCCCGCCGATCAGCTCGAGGCCGTGCGCTCGTCGCTTGGCCTGGCGGCGCACCTCGTGCCCAGCGTCGCAGCTCGTGTCGAGTCGCTCCTGGCCGAGCTCGAGTCGTCCATGCCCGCGCCGGACGCGATCGTCACCTCACATGGCGACTTTCACGCCGGCCAGCTTCTAGATGAGGGCAGCGGCCCGCTCACGGTCCTCGACTTCGACGAGATCTGCCTCGCGCCGGACTCCTTGGACCTGGCGACCTACGCGGCCCACCTGGTCCGGGGCGGGGTCGAGGACCTCGCGATGGCAAGGGAAGCGCTGGAGAGAATGGTCCAGGGTTACGGGAAACGCCCTGCGGGCATCGATTGGTACCTCGCCACCTCGATCCTGCGCCGAGCCCCGTTCCCGTTTCGCTACCTCGACGAGCATTGGCCTGACCTGATCGAGGCCAGAGTTGAGGCCGGTGCCTCGGCTCTGGGGCAGGAGGTGTGACGTGAGCACGTACAGCCCCGTGCCGGGAGACGAGCTCTTGCTGCAGCCAGACCAGGGCGATGCTCGAGGGCGCGCACGCGTGACGCGGCGCCTCGAAAAGATGCTCGGCACACCGGTCGAGTTCGAGGTTCTCAAGAATAAGGAAGGTAGGCGCCGGACCTTGCGCGCGAGGGGGCCCCTGGGGCGAGCGATCGTCAAGGTCTATGCGTCCGAGCGGGCGCCTGTCGTGGCAGGCCGCGTGGAGGCGCTGGCGCCCGGCCCAGAGGAACCGCTTGTCCCGCGCGTGCTTTTCTGCGATAGAGATCTGCACCTGGTCGTGCTGTCGGAGGTGCCGGGGCGGTCGCTGCGGGAGGCGCTTCTCGATGGCGATCGAGACAAGGCTTCGCGCGCTGGAGTCGCCCTTGGCCGGTGGCACGCCGCATGGGCCGGGATGACGCCCCATGGGCTGCGGCTCCATACCCCCGAGCGCGAGATGAAGATCCTGTTGCGGCTTGCAGAGAGCGCCGAACCCGAGTTGGCCAGTGCCGTGCGTGAAGCCGGACTGCGGCTGGCCTCGGACTGGACGGCGTGCACCGTTGTGCACCGCGATCTCTACGAGGAGCAGGTCATGCTCGGGGAGCGAGTCGGGCTCATCGACCTCGACGATGCCGCACTCGGCCCGCCGGAGCTCGACGTGGGAAACCTGATCGCGCATGTCGACCTGCTATCCCGCCGGTCCTCAACCGAACTCGCCGACCTGCTCGAGATCTTCGTGGAGAGCTACGCCCTCAGCGGGCCCCGACTTGACCCTGGGCTGCTGTCCCGTTGCCGCGGGCTCGCGCTGCTTCGGCTGGCCTGTATCCACTCCAGGCCGGACCTGGTCGAACCAGCGCTCGGCGGCCAGGAACGGCCGCCGCACTGATCTCCAAGGCGTTGCCGCGAAACCCCGAAAGGCGCCTAGACAGCAGGTTTCCTGAAATCGGGGCGACTGGACTTGAACCAGCTATGGCCGCCGCTCGGGTGCAAGAATCAAATCGGCTGGGGGTGCGGGGTACATCGCGCCCCGGGTCAGCGAGAGACCATGGTGCGGCCGCGTGCCGGCGG
>JACCUO010000073.1 GCA_013811765.1 Thermoleophilaceae bacterium
CGCAAGCGCTGGGCGCCTCCCGGCGTGATCGTGGACGGCGAGCTCGCCACCACGAGCCTTCAGATGCTGAACGCCGGCGTCGAGGAGTTCGTCGAGCATGCGTTCTACGAGGAGTGGGTCGGAGAGAACGGGGACGCCCACGCCAACTACGCGCATCCCACCGATCCCGCGGGCAATCCGCTGTCGCCCTACCACCCGTGGAACAAGGTCACGATCCCCAAGCCGACCGGAACCAACTGGAAGGAGAAGTACTCCTGGGCGACCGCGCCGCGCTGGGACCGCCAGACGATGGAGACGGGCGCCTACGGGCGGCTGTGGGCGGTTGCGATGCAGAAGGACTTCACCAAGGACCGCTTCATCGAGCCCACTGGCCACAGTCTCAAGGTCGACCTGCCGAAGGCCGAGCTACCCAACGACCTGATCGAGTGGCACATCCCGGAGACCTGGGGCGCCTTCGAGCGCAACCGGGCCCGTGCCTACTGCATCCTCTACACGTCGGCAATCGCCTACGACAACCTGTTGCTGGCGTACGACCTCCTGCGTAAGGGCGGCCCCGACGCCAAGATGTCCGTGCCGTACAAGGTTCCGCAGGACCACCGCATCGGCGTGGGGCTGTGGAGCGCGGGACGTGGCTACTTGACCCATCACCTCGAGATGGACGAGGGCGTCATCCAGAACTACCAGATCCTCACGCCCTCCACGTGGATGGCCTCGCCGAAGGACCCCTTCGGTAACCCGGGCCCCTACGAGGAGGCCGTGCTGGCAACGCCGCTGCTGGAGAACTACGAGAAGCCCGAGGACTTCAAGGGCATCGACATCCTCCGTGCGCTCCGCAGCTTCGACCCGTGCATGCCGTGCACCACGCACATCCACACCGACGACCGCACGATCTCGCGCGAGGTCGTCACGTGCGCATGCGGGGCCGAGGGCGACCACGAGCACTAGGCCGCGCGCCATCCCGAGCAGCTCGAATCGCTAGGCCAGGTCCGTGCGCATACTCGTCGGCGGGGTCGGTTACCGCTATCTGCGCGATGGCGCGGTAGGGGTTCACGTAACCGACTCGCTGGCGGGGCGCGCGACCAACGGGATCGAGGTCGAGGATCTCGGTTACCACCCGGTCGGCTTTACACAGAACCTGCAGGACCGCCCGCCCTACGATCGCATCATCTTTGTTGGTGCGATCGTCAGGGGCCGGGAGCCCGGCACGGTGAAGGCGTATCGTTACGACCATGTGTTGCCCCCCACCGAGGAGATCCAGGAACGGGTGTCGGAATCCGTTACGGGCGTGATCTCGCTCGACAACCTCCTCATCGTCACCGAGGCCTTCAAGGCCTTTCCCGACGACGTGTGGGTGGTCGAGATCGAGCCGGCGGATGAGGGCTGGGGCGAGGGCTTCAGCCCCGAGATCGAGGCGAAGCTGCCCGAGATCGAGGAGACGGTATGGAATTTGACAAAGCCGTAAAAGAGCTCGAGCTTCTGATCGACACGCTTGAGCGTGACGAGGATGAGCGCGCACTTTTGCTGCTCCAGCTCGTGGATGACATCCATCGGCCCGCCATCGAGTTGATCGTGGCGGGTGAGGCTGACCATCCGGTCGCAAACGCCCTGCTCTCGATGTATGACCTCGCGCCGGTCGACGAGCAGATCCAGGTCGAGGAGGCGCTCGATGAGGTCCGCCCCTACATCGAGTCCCACGGCGGCGAGCTCGAGCTGCTCGACGTGGAGGACGGCACCGTGCACGTGCGCCTGAGCGGCTCCTGCAGCGGCTGCGCCGGCTCGGCGATCACGCTCAAGCGTGGCGTCGAGGAGATCCTTCGCGAGCGCTACGAGAACTTCAAGGAGGTCGTGGCGCATGAGCCCGACGGGACCGAGGTCGCCGACGAAGAGCAGAATGGCGGGGGCGGGGCCCAGCTGCTTCAGATAGAGGGACTGACCAAGCCCGCGGAGACGCCGCAGGCCCCGCCGGGGCTCAAGCGGCCGGTCTTCCTCGATGCCGGCACCCTCGACGATCTCGCACCCGGCTCGATGAAGGCCGTCGAGTCAGAGGGCAAGTCGATCCTGATCGTCAACGTCGACGGCGAGCCCTACGCGTTCAGAAACGTCTGTCCCCTTGACGGGCGCCTGGCGCTCGACGGGGGCCGTCTCGCGGGGAACGTGATCGTCTGTCCGTGGCACAACTGCGGGTACGACGCCCGCACGGGCAAGCGGGCCGACAACGAACCTGACCATCCGGATCTGGCCGTGGTGCCGATCGCGGTCAGGGACGGCGTTCTCCAGGTCGCGGTGAACGTGGCGTGAGCACGGCGGCCTCCGAGCCCGCCGAGATCCGCGCGAAGCGGATCCTCGTGGCCGGCGTGGGAAACGTGCTTCGCGGCGATGACGGCTTTGGGCCGGCCGTCACGGAGCTCCTCACCAATCTGCCCGAAGAGGCAGATGTGATCGAGACAGGGATCGGCGGTGTCGCGCTGCTGCAGGAGTTGATGCAGGGCTACGACGGGCTCGTGCTGATCGACGCGGTTGAGCGGGGCGCCACCCCGGGCACCGTCTTCCTGATCGAGCCCGATGTCCAGGAGGGCGAGCACGTCCCGGACGTCCACCTCGCCAACCCGCACCGTGTGCTTTCGATGGCAAAGACAATGGGCGTGCTTCCAGAGCGGGTGGTGATCATCGGCTGCCAGCCGGCGGACAACATGGACGAGCTCTGCCAGGGGCTCTCGCCCGTGGTGCAGCGCTCACTCGCGATCGCGGCGGCCAAGATCGAGGAGACAGTGAATGCGTGGCTTTGACACGATTGACGCCCTGCGCGCCGGCCTGACCCAGGAGCGTTACCTCGTGGACGAGGGTCTCGGAACCGTGGTGTTCCTCGCCCTGAAGCTGCGCCGCCCGCTCCTGGTGGAGGGAGAGCCGGGGGTCGGAAAGACGGAGTTGGCCAAGGCGCTCGCGGCGGCCACGGGCGCACCCCTGATCCGTCTCCAGTGCTACGAGGGCATCGACGTTCACCACGCGCTCTATGACTGGGACTATCCACGCCAGCTCCTGCAACTGCGGGCAGGCGGCTCGGCGCAGCTCTACTCCGAGGAGTTTCTCGTCCGCAGGCCGCTGCTCGAGGCCCTCGCGCACCCCGGCGCGGTCCTCCTGATCGACGAGCTCGACCGGGCCGATGACGAGTTCGAGGCTTTCCTGCTCGAGTTCCTCTCCGACTTTCAGGTCACGATCCCCGAGATCGGGGTCATCAAGGCCGAGCAGCCACCCACCGTGATCATCACCTCCAACCGCACGCGCGACCTTCACGAGGCGCTCAAGCGGCGCTGCCTCTACCACTGGATCGACCACCCCGGCCTGAAGCGGGAGGTCGCGATAGCGCGCGCACGGCTCCCGCATGTGAGCGAGCGCCTGGCCGGCCAGGTGTGCGCGTTCGTGCAGGACCTGCGCTGGCTCGACCTCTACCGCTCGCCGGGCGTCGGGGAGACTCTTGACTGGGCGGAGGCCTTCCACGTGCTCGGGCGCGAGACGATCGACCCGGCGACAGCCGACCGGACGCTTGGCACCCTTCTCAAGGAGCGCGACGACCTCGAGCGCGTCCGCCAGCAGGGGCTCGGAGCGCGGATCGAGCAGGCCGAGCAGCTGGCCGGCAAGCTCCGTGACCCCGGGGCCCCTGGTGGAACGAACCTCGGAGGGCCCGGTGCCCCTGCCTGAGCGGCCACAGAGCCCGCCAGACCAGCAGATCCTCGCGGCCGCGGTCGCCTTCGCGCGCGCCCTCCGCGGTAAGGGGCTGTCTGCCAGCGTGGACAGCGAAATGGTCTTCATCCGCATGCTCGCCGAGCTCGACGTCCGGGAGCGCCAGGAGGTCTACTGGGCTGCGCTGGCAACCTTCGTTCACAGTCCCGACGAACGGCCGACCTTCGACACGATCTTCGAGTCCTTCTGGGAGGGCCGTCCTCTCGATGCCGGAGAGCGCGGGTCCGAGCACGGAGAGGCCGATGCCCGGATGGTCGGCCCGAATCAGCAGGGTGGCGAGGCGCTGCCGCAGTTCCGCCAAGAGGGCAAGGAGAAGACCCAGCAGGGAGATGGGGCAAAGCAGAAGGCATCCCGCGAGATCCCCACCGGCAACGAGGACGAGGGCGGGAGTCGCCAGCAGCACGGAGTTCTTGCGGCCTACAGCCCCGCCGAGCAGGAGGCCGACAAAAAGAAGCTCGACCTGGTGGAGGACGAGCTTGCGGCGGTCCGCCGGCTGGGCGATGACATCAAGCGCGCTGCTCCAAGGCGCCGATCGCGGCGGCTGCGGCCCGCGCGAGGCGGCGACCGGCTGGACATGCGCCGCACCGTGCGCAACTCGCTCGAGACCGACGGAGAGGCGCTCAGGCTGGCCTACACGGCGCAGAGGCTGCGCCCGCGCCGGATGCTCTTCATCTGCGACGTCTCCGGATCGATGGAGCGCTATTCACGAACGTTGCTCGGCTCGCTCAAGGCGATCGTCGGAGCCAACAACAAGGCCGAGGCCTTCGTCTTCGCCACGAAGTTGACGCGCCTCACCAAGTCGCTCAGCGGGCACGATCTCGAACGCGGGATCGAGCGGGCTCGAGCTGCCGTGCCGGACTGGTCAGGCGGCACGCGCATCGGTCAGGCGCTCACCGAGTTCAACCACACCTACGGCCGGCGCGGCTTCGCACGCGGTGCGATCGTGATGGTCGTGAGCGACGGCTGGGACCGCGGCGCACCTGAGGTGCTCGCAGCAGAGGTCAGGCGGATTCAGCTTCAGGCGTGGCGACTGGTCTGGATCAACCCGCGGCCGATGGTCGTGGATAAGCAGCCCTTGGCGATCGGGATGCGCGCCGCGATGCCCTATATAGACGATTTCGTCCCCGGCCACGACCCCCGGGCGATCGCTGGGCTCGCAACCCTGGTCGGCGGCCTCGGAACCCAGCGGCCTCGCCGCCGCATGGTCGCCGCCTCGGAGCTCAAGCCGCGACCGCTGCCGATAAACGGCGGTCAGCAGCCGCTGAACAAACCTCCACCGGCCGACCAGTGGCCGGCCGCCGCCAACTACTAGCGGCCCTCGCCGGAGCTGCAGTCGTTACTCACGCTGCGCCGGAGTGCGTGCGCCGGAGTGCGCGGCGCGGAGCGTAACCCCGCCCGACACCCAGAGGGCTACTCGCCGCGCCAGTGACTCCAGGTGGAGCTTACGCCGGCGGTTTCCTGCTCGGGGGCGGGCTTGCGGCGCTCCAGCCTCCCGGCGGCCGCCTCGAAGGCTTCGCGCCCGGAGGTGAACTCCTTGTTGATGTCGTCGACGATGCCGCCCAACGGCTGTGACATCTCGCCGGTCGCCTGGACGGCGCCGAGGATGGCCACGAGGCGATCGATCACGTGCCAGAGGATCAAGGCGATCCTGATCAGATAGGCCGCGATCACGGCGACGATGAACGCCGTCGCGATGAGCGTCACGACTGCGTGCGCCCCCATCCCCAATAGTGCGATCTGCAGCATCATTCCCCCTATGAAACGTCGTCGAGCGCCCTGCCGTAGCGCGTGAGTCCGGAGTTGACCTGTCTTGCGAGATCGCGGGTCCGACCCAACTCACCTAGGGCCTCGAGATGGACAGGGAACTGCGCACCGTGGTCGAGGATGTCGTCGGCGTAGTACTCGATCTGCTGCGCGGGCTCCAGCACCCTGTTCAGGATCCAGATCACCAGCGGAATGATCACCCCGGCGAAGAGGACGTTGCCGATCCACCAGAGGGTCATGACCTCACCGCCCCGCGCCCGGCGCGCTCAGCGTTCTCCGCCACGCTCGGGAGTGTCGCGGCGATCTCCTCCATGGCCCAGTTGGTCTGGTTGATGTTCGACCTGGTGGCTCTCAGCTGCTTCTCTACGGCCCGGGCGCCCCAAGCCACCTCTTGCAGGGTGGCCACGATCGAGCGGAGCTGGCCCGCTACGACGAGCAGATAGATCGCGAGGATTACCACCAGCGCCAGGATCTCGGCGACGGTCAGGAATGTCAGTAGTCCCTTGCTCATCGGCTCGAGAGCAT
>JACCUO010000075.1 GCA_013811765.1 Thermoleophilaceae bacterium
TCGACGTCCTCGCCGACGTAGCCGGCCTCGGTGAGCGCCGTGGCGTCGGCGATCGCGAACGGCACGTTGAGGATCTTCGCGAGGGTCTGCGCGAGCAGCGTCTTGCCACAGCCGGTCGGTCCCAGCAGCAGGATGTTGGACTTCTGCAGCTCGAGATCCTGCTCCTGCTCTGACTGCATCATCTGCACGCGCTTGTAGTGGTTGTAGACGGCCACGCTCAGCGAGCGCTTTGCCGGCTCCTGGCCCACCACGTACTCCTGCAGCACCGAGTCGATCTCCTTCGGCTTGGGCAGGTTCTCGAGGTCGAAGGTCGAGGTGCCGGTGAGCTCCTCGTCGATGATCTCGTTGCAGAGGTCGATGCACTCGTCGCAGATGTAGACGCCCGGCCCGGCAATCAGCTTCTTCACCTGCCGCTGGGACTTCCCGCAGAAGCTGCAGAGGAGCTGTTCGTTGGTGTCTGTGGGCCGCGCCATGTCTATCCTCCTCGTGGAGGGCCGCGTGATCGAAGCTAGTGCTTCGAGATCACACGGTCGATGAGGTGGGACTCCTTCGCCTCCTCGGCGCTCATGAAGTAGTCGCGCTCTGTGTCCTTGGCCACCTTTTCGAGGTCCTGGCCGGTGTGCTTGGCGAGGATCTCGTCGAGCTTCTGGCGTACGTCGATGATCTCCTTCGCGTGGATCTCGATGTCCGTGGCCTGGCCTTGGAAGCTGGATGAGACCTGGTGGATCAGGATCTTGGCATTGGGCAGCGCCATCCGCTTGCCGTCCGCGCCGCCGGAGAGCAGCAGCGCGCCCATCGACATCGCGATACCGACGCAGATGGTCTGCACGTCGGGCTTGATGAACTGCATCGTGTCGTAGATCGCGAGTCCGGCGTAGACCGATCCGCCCGGCGAGTTGATGTAGATCGAAATGTCCTTGTCGGGATCCTCGGACTCCAGGTGAAGCAGCTGGGCCACGATCAGGTTGGCTATCTCATCGGTGACCGGCGTGCCGAGGAACACGATGCGCTCGTTCAGCAGACGGGAGTAGATGTCGAACGCCCGCTCTCCACGGGAGGTTTGCTCGACGACCATCGGGACCAGTGGGCTCATTGCTCTCGATCTGTTTCGCTTACTCGGACCGATTCCTTCCGGGTCATGCGTCCGGACGGCCGGCGTGGGCGGAGTCTAGCAACGGGCTTGGGGCGTCCCCGGAGGGTTCACGCCCACGCTGACCACTCAGTCCGAGCCGGGAGTCCACAGCTCCTTGGACGCCTCCGGCTTCTCCTTCTCCGGGGTCCACAGCTCCTCCCGCGCCTTCGCCTGCTCGACCGGGATCGCCTTCGCATTCCTCACGATGAGGTCCACTGCCTTGCGCATCGCGATGTCCTCGCGTAACGGCCCGTCCGTGCCGGCATCCCTTGCCTTCTTCAGCGATCTGCGCAGGGCCTTCTCGCTCGCTTCGGGCGTGTTCGGCTGGGCCGAGGCTTCGCGGAGAGCGTCGAGCATCTCTTCATCGGAGACCTCGATCCCCTCCGCCTCGATCACCGCGCTGAGGGCGCTCTCGCGGCGCAGTGCCCGCTCGGCGTCGGGCTCGGATTCCTTAACCAGGTCCTCCTCGGTCGTGTCCGTGACCTTGAGGTAGGTGGCCGGGTCGAGGCCCTGGCCCTTGAGCCGGCGGGCGGTGAGCTGCCACATCTCGTGGGCTTTCTCGTGGACCAGCTCGCGTGGAATTTCGATGGAGGCTTCTGCGGCCACGGCGTCGACGGCTGCCTCACGGAAGTCCTGCTCGATCTGCTCGCACTGGGCCTCTCGCAGGCGTAGCTCGATCTCGGCCCGGAGCTCCTTCAGAGAGTCGAACCCGCCGGCCTCGATCGCCAGGTCGTCGTCGAGCTCGGGCAGGCGCTTCTCCTTGACCTCCTTGACCGACACCGCGAACACGGCGTCCTGGCCGGCGAGCTCCTTCGACGGGTAGTCCTCCGGGAAGGCGGCCTTGACCTCCCGCTCGTCCCCCGCCCGCGCGCCGGCAAGGCCCTCGTCGAACCCCGGGATGAGCTGTCCCGACCCGAGCTCGTAGGGAAAGCCGCGCGCCTCGCCACCGTGAAAGGGCTCACCGTCGATCGAGCCGTCAAAGTCGATAACGACGAAGGCGCCGATTGAGGCTTCGCGGTCCACGGTCTCGAGCGAGGCGAGCGACTCACGCAAACGATCGAGCTCGGCCTGAATCTCCTCCTCCGCGACCACGGCCTCCCGCCGGCTCGCCTCAACGCCCTTGTACTCGCCGAGCACCGCTCCGGGGCGTACCCCAACTTCGAAGCTGAACGCGAGCGAGGCGCCCTTCTCGGGCATGTCCGCGAGCTCGACCTTCGGGGTGCCCACGGTGGCGATCCCCGCGCCCTGCACTGCCTCGTCGTACCACGAGGGCATCCCCCTGCGCACGGCCTCCTCGAGCACCGCCCCCCTGCCCACCTGCTGAACCACGACCTGGGAGGGGATCTTGCCCTGGCGAAAACCGGGTACCTTCATCTCGCGGCCGATCTCGCCGGCGGCGCCCACGAGCTCACGCTCCAGAGCAGCCGCGGGGACCTCCACCTCTACGCGCACGCGCGAGCCGCCGAGCTCCTTCGTGGTGGTGGTGACGCCGTGCATCAGAAGCGCCGGACGATAGCGTGACGGCCCATGCGCGCCCCCTCCCCCCCGCTCCGTCGCGGGCCCTGTGAGCGCCTTACGGCCTCGGTGTGGACGGGGCCTCTCGGACACCTGTGGAGCGTGGTGGTGGACCTGCTTCTCTTCGGGCTCGGCCTGCTCCGCGCACGAGGGCGAAGGCGCGCGTGACAACGGATCTCGCCGACCGCGCCGCCGAGCACCGGCGGCTGGCCATCGACACGGAGTTCGTCTCCGAGCGCCACTATCAGGCACAGCTGTGCCTGGTTCAGGTGGCAGTTCCAGACCCGGAAGAGCCCGACGGGGTGCGCACCGACGTGCTCGACCCGCTGGACGAGAAGACGGAGCTCGACCCGGGACCCCTCTCGGGCGTGCTCGCCGATCCTGCGGTGGAGGTCATCGTGCACGCGGGACGCCAGGACGTCGCGATCCTGCGCCGCACCTGGGGAACCGAGGTCACGCGGGTGTTCGACACCCAGGTGGCCGCCGGCTTCCTCGGCTTTGGAAATCAAGAGGGCTACGAGTCTCTGGTCCGCAAGGTGCTGGGCATCGCGCTGAAGGGCGGCGAGGGCTTCACCCGGTGGGACAAGCGTCCGCTCACCGAGAAGCAGCTCGGCTACGCCGCCGACGATGCGCGCTCCCTGCTGGCGCTCGGCGCGGAGCTCGAGCGCCGGCTCACAGAGCGCGGGCGGCTCGGCTGGGCGCGCGAGGAGTGCATGGCCGTCGAGGAGTCCCGCGACGAGCGAAGCGCCGAGCGCTCCTACGAGCGCCTTCCGAAGCTCGGCCGCCTGGACGGCCGTGGTCGCGCGGTCGCCCGCCGCCTATGCGCCTGGCGAGATCGAGTGGCTCGGGAGATGGACCGCCCGCCGCCGTCCGTGCTGGGAGACCAGGTGCTGGTCGAGCTCGCGCGGCGCACTCCGAAGGATCGTGCCGGCCTCGAGAGCATCCGCGGGCTGCCCCAGCAAGCCCTACACCGCCGCGGGGCCGAGCTGGTCGCCGAGGTCGCCGCCGGCCTGTCCGAGGAGCCGCCACCACCCCCGCCCCAGCCGCCCAAGCGGGACTCCCGCGAGGCCCCGCTGATCTCGCTTGCCCAGGCGCTGGTGCGACAGCGCTCGATCGACAGCGGGGTGGCCACCGAGCTGATCGCCACCCAGTCAGAGCTTGCGGCACTGGTGGCCACCGTGCGCCACGGCGCCGAGGGCAGCGGCGTGCGTGCGCTGAGGGGCTGGCGCCGCGAGCTGGTGGGCGACGAGCTCCGCGACCTGATCGAAGGCAGGCGCGCCATCTCGGTGGAGCCCGGCGGCGGGCTGAGCGTAGTAGCGCGCACCCCTGACTAAGGGTCCGCGTGGGCCCTAACCCGCAACCGCCTCCCAGCGTGCGTAAAGCTCCTCGACCGTGCGCTTGGCCTCCGCGTGGCGCTCGGTCGAGCTGGCCGAGCGCGCCGGACCCGCCCACGCAGCCGGGTCGGCGAGCTCGTCCTCGAGGGCACGCAGGGACTTCTCGGCCTCCTCGAGCTCCCGCTCGAGCTTCCGCTGGGCGCGCTGGGCGTTCTTGGAGGGCGCTGGCCGGCCGTTGGGCTCGGGCTTCCGCGCGGGCTTCGTGATGGTCGTCTTCGTCTTCGTCGCCTTTGTCTTTGTCGCCTTTGCCTTTTGCGTGCCGGGCTCCGGGGCTCCCGCGGCCGTGCCGACCTCGGCCCTCCTACGTGCCTCGCGCGCCTGCACGTACTCGGCCCAGCCCCCGTCGTAGCTGCGCAGTTGCCCGTCCTCGAGGGCGAGCGTTCTGGTGCCCACGGCGTCGAGCAGCGCTCGGTCGTGGGAGACCAGCAGGAGCGAGCCCGGAAAGCCCCGGAGCGCGTCCTCGAGTGCCTCGCGGCTCTCCACGTCGAGATGGTTGGTGGGCTCGTCGAGCACGAGCATGTTCGCGCCCGAGTTCACCAGCACCGCAAGCGAGAGTCGGCGCAGCTCACCCCCGGAGAGGCCGCCGACCGGCTTCTGCGCCTCCTCGCCGGAGAAAAGAAAGCGTCCCAGCAGGGCTCTCGTCTTGCCCGGCGTGAGGCCGGTGGCACGCTGCGCGGCCTCGAGCAGCGTGCCCTGCCCCGAGAGCTCCTCGGCGTGCTGGGACACGTACCCGACCGCCACGTTGTGGCCGGTGCGCAGCTTGCCGGCGGCGAGTGGCCGGCGTCCGGCCAGCGTCTCGATCAGGGTGGTCTTGCCCGTGCCGTTCGCGCCCACGAGGGTCACGTGCTCACCGCGCTCGAGCCACAACCCGGCGTTCTCGAGCAGAACCCGGCCGGGAACCTCGAGCCGGGCGCCCTCGAGCTCGAAGACCACCCGCCCGGATCGCTCGGGCTCCTTGAAGGTGAACGAGAGCAAGCGATCGTCCCTCGGATCGCGCTCTACCCGCTGCATCTTGTCGAGGCGCTTCACGCGGGACTGTGCCTGGCGGGCCTTCGTCGCCTTCGCCCGGAAGCGTTCGACGAACCGCTCCAGCCGCTCGATCTCCGCCTGCTGGCGCTCGATGGCGCGCCCTAGCGCCAGCTCTCGGGCAGCCTGCTCCTTGCGCCACGCGTGCCAGGGCCCCGAGAAGAAGCGCGCGCGCCCGGCCTCCAGCTCCAGTACGGAAGTGCCGACCGCCTCTAGAAACCAGCGGTCGTGCGCGACGAGGACGATCGCGGCGTCGAGGCCGGCCAGATGCTGCTCCAGCCACTCCAGGGAGGCGATGTCGAGGTGGTTGGTCGGCTCATCCAGCAGGATCAGGTCCGGCTCACCGGTGAGCACGCGGGCGAGCGAGCCGCGCGTGAGCTCGCCACCCGAGAAGGAAGACAAGGAGCGGTCGAGGTCCCCGTCCTGGAAGCCGAGGCCGTGCAGCGTGACCAGCGCACGATCACGCCAGCGGTAGCCCCCGTGACCCTCGAGGCGCCCCTGGGCCGCCGCGTAGGCCCCGAGCGTGGCCTCGTCGTGGGCTCCGTCGGCCATCGCCCCCTCCAGCCGAGCGAGCTCGTGCTCGATCGCCACGATCTGCTTCGCGCCGGAGAGCACGTAGTCGCGCAGCGTGAGGTCACGCTCACGGGGCGGGCGCTGGTCGTACAGGGCGACCTTCGCGCCCTTCTGGAGCCTCAGCTTCCCCCTGTCGATCGAGGCGCCTCCGGCCAGCATCCGGAGGAGCGTGGTCTTCCCTGATCCGTTGCGGCCCGACAGCGTCATGCGATCGCCCCGCTCGAGCTTGAAGGACACCCCACGCAGGAGCGGGCTACCCGCGATGTCCTTCCCCAGATCCGATGCGATGACGACGGCCATGACTGCAGGATGCCAGGCCTCCAGAGAGGGCAGTGTCTACTCGCTTTGGGTGCTGGTCCTGCCGGGGGGCTGCGTTAGCCCGTCTTCTGCTCGTCCGCCATGAACTGCTCGAGGCTCTCCCTCGCCTGACGCCTGACCTTGGCCTGCACGAGCGGTGTCCAGCCAAGTAGGAGACCGGCCGGCCCGAGCGCCTGGCGGGCCCACGCGTAGAAGGAGAAGTCGTCCCGATGCTCGGCGATCAGGCCGCCCGTGAAGCGGAAGGTGCCCCGCACGTCGTTGTGCACCTTGCGACCGGTCTGGGTGAAGGTGTAGTCGGCGAGCCAGTGCGCCGTCCCGGTCTCCTCGCCCGCGGAGCAGGCCACGAGCCGGATCTCGAGGTCCTCGGCCCGAGCGGTGAGCATCTTCCACATCGCCGCGGGCTCCCCTCCGCTCAGACCGGTGAAGACGGGGTCCGAGAAAAGTGCTCCGGGCGCATAACAGGCCGCCATTTCGCTGCCGTCATGGCGCCCGAAGGCGGCGTAGAAACGGCTCAGCAGCTCTTCGTTCTCGTGGGCCATCGGGGTAAGCTACCCGTTGTGAGATGTGCTCTGCCTTTCCCCTGGATCCCGCGCGCCAAACGCTAAAGGGCGCTTGCCCCGGCGAGCCCCGCCGTCTCGCGCAGCGCGTCCACCTTGTCGGTGCGCTCCCACGTGAAGTCCGCGTCCTCGCGGCCGAAGTGGCCGTAGGCGGCGGTCTTCTGGTAGATCGGCCGGTGCAGGTTCAGGT